>CAZKOI010000114.1:0-9596 GCA_964554315.1 uncultured Enterobacterales bacterium
GGCCGGGGGTCGCGATGTCCACGACGACGGCCTGCCGAGCGTACAGAGCCCGCTCCTGAGCCTGGGCATCACCCATGGCCAGCAGCCAAGTTAGCGTCGCAAACCGCCTCATGGCGCCTCCGCGAAGAAGGTTACCATGTCGACTAGCCAAGGTTCTTCAGCGCGAGCGATACGACCGTCTTGTCATCTCCACCCATGTTCGCTGTGGCCCCCCAGAGCAGGTCACCGGAGACTTGATAGTCCCCGCACTGCCCCTTCATCTGCCTGAAGATCTCGAGGGGCTGTTTGATGCCGGTCGCGCCAACAGGGTGGCCAAAACCGATGAGCCCGCCGCCCGTATTCACCGGCGTCGCTCCATCGATCGCGGTCGCACCGCTCTTCGTCAGCTCCGCCCCTTGCCCCGGCGCAGCAAGTCCGATCGCCTCGATCATCATCAACTCGGTCACAGCAAAACAATCATGGACCTCGGCAACGTTCACATCCTGCGCCGTAATACCCGCCGAACGGTAAGCCTTGGCGGCAGCATCTGCGGTCGTCGTCAGGCGGGTGAGATCGCCGTCCGTGTACAAGCTCGCCACCGAATGTCCGACGCCAGCGACCTCCACGCAGTCCGCCTCGCTGATGCCGAGCTTGGCCAGTCCTTGCTCGCTCACCAGCACGAGCGCCGCCGCTCCGTCGCTGACCTGTGAACAATCGCTCATCTTGATGTAGGGGTGCAGCTCCTCATTGGCCAAGAAGCAGGGATTGCGCTCGTTGGCACTGCCCGCGACGTCAATCGTCATCTTTCGAGCCTTCATGTGGGCCAATGGATTCTTGTTGGCGTTTCCGTAGGCCTTGACCGCCACATGGCCAATGTCCTCTTCGCTCACGCCGAAAGCGGCGCGATAAGCCTGGGTTCGACGAGCGAACAATGCCGGGAAGGTGAACTCATCGATGTCCCGCTGACGTCGATAGTGAGAGGCTCGAGCGAGATAGTCTGCGCCAACACGAGCAGACTGGGTGGTTTGGACCTCCACGCCTGCCACCAGCACGGTGTCTTCACCGGCTCGGATCGCATCCACCCCCGCGAGGAAGGCCAAGCCACCCGACGCACAGGCCCCCTCAAGGCGGGCGGCCGGCTTATTGGCAAACGCGGGGTTTGTTCCTGCAAGCGCGGCGCCGAGGTGGCCTTGGTTGCAGAAAAGCTCCCCCACAAAGTTGCCGATGTACAGCCGGTCGACCTGCTCGGGATCGAGACCGGTCTCCTGGATCGCACCGTCAACGGCATGCTGAAGCAGCATCTCAAGGGTCGGGTTTTCCTTGGTACCAAAATCCGGGTGTTTCTTCCAGATAAAGTCAGGGTGACCCTTTCCAATGAAGGGTGTGAGCGCACCCCCTGCGATGAAGACACGACGACCGTTGGACATGGATAGGCTCCTTTGAGTGTGGTTTCCCCTAACGCCTCACACAGGTGCCGTCCGCACCGCTATGCTGCTTGGGGAGGTTTCATGAGAATCGAAGGGTGCGTCCTTACGTTTTCCGGCATTTTCTTCGTCGCGGGCTGCGGGGACTCCGCGAGCGGGGGCCTACCCCTGGGGGGCGGCAAGCCTCCGGTGAGTCCAGCGGACACGGGCGAGAGCACCACCTGCGGCGAGGTTTGGATTCTGGACGACGATGGCGTGGTCAATGACCCGACGACGTGTATGGCATGGTCTCCGCGCTCGGCGTTCACCATGACCTGGTTCGAGGCGGCCAGCCAAGACGAGGGTGCCGAAGGCAATTGCGGCAGCCATTGCCCAGAGGAGGAATCCGCCTACTGTGCCAGCCTTGGCGTGCTCGGCGGCCGAAACGACTGGCGTCTCCCATCCAAGCGCGAGCTCCTCGACGCTGCAAAGACCTACCCCGAGATCCCCGACGTCAGCGGTCGCCTCTGGAGCTTGGACACCAACAGCGGCTCGCCTGACAGCGCCTGGACGGTGGACCTGGACCGCGCGGGCGCATCCTTGGCGCTCGACAAAGACGACGCCGGAGTGTGGGTCCGATGCGTCTCTGAGGGATGACGGGCAAACTCCATGCTAGACTCCCGCCTATAGGAGCCCTTCAGCTTATGCGAGCACTAAATATCGTTCTGGCCGCCGCCCTCAGCGGGTGCACCTACGTCAGCAAGGCCGACATGGATGCCCGCCTGCCTGAGCTTGACGACGACGGAGACGGTGTCGTGGCGAAAGACGACTGCGACGACAACGATCCTGATCGCTATCCCGGCAATCCCGAGACCTGGTACGACGGCATCGACGGTGACTGCGAAGGCGGAGACGACTACGACCAGGACGGTGACGGGCACGTACCCACCGAATACCTCGGGCTTCGCACAAAGGGGGTCAAAGGTACCGGTCTGGCGCCAGGTGGAGACTGCGACGACACCGTCGCTGAGGTCAACCCAAGCGTCGTCGATGAGTGGTACGACGGCATCGACTCGAACTGCAGCGGCGACGACGACTACGACCAGGACCAGGATGGCTTCGCCTCACGCAACACGACTTACGGGCCAACCGTGTATGTCACCGGCTCTGGCACGCTCCTCGCCGAGGACTGCGACGATGAAAAGGCCGAGGTCAACCCTGAAGCGGAGGACATACCGTACGACGGTGTAGACACCGACTGTGGCGGGAACGACGACTTTGACGTCGACAATGACGGCTTCTACGATGAGGCAAACGGTTACGCGGTGACAGAGTACGCCGAAGCCGCCACGGACCCGAGCGTACCCGGTTCTAGCCCAGCCGCACCCGGTGACTGCGACGATAACGATGCATCCATCAACCCCGATGCTACCGATGAGCCCTACGATGGCATCGACTCAGACTGCGGCGGCGAGGATGACTACGACCAAGATGCGGACGGATATGTTCGAGACGTCGACGTGGGCAAGGGTACCTATCCCTTCTCGATTGCTGGCGAGCTCCCGGGCGGAGACTGCCAGGACGACCCGACACTGGGCGGCGCCAGCCAGAACCCCTCAGCCATTGAAATCCTCTCTGACACTATCGATCAGGACTGTGACAGCTTGACCGGAGCGACCGGCTACAACACCTTCACGATGAGTCCGCTCTCCGAGTACGTGGACTTTGACGACGAGGATGCGACGCTGTTTATCGGTGTGCACACGCTCGGCTTCTCCGAGAACGTCTCTGGCATTCACTTTGTCATCGGAGCGGCAGGCAATGACATCATCGCCGACGCCGGCGTCATCGCGACATTTACGTTCAACAGCGACGACGTCGAGAGCGGAGTGGAGTCTGCTTCAGACCTCATCACCGGGTCCAGCGCTGGCTCTACGCCCTTCGACCTCTCGACCTCCACCGCCGTGTGGGCGGACGAGGACGTATTCTTGGGCGTCACGGGTGCTAAATTCCCGACCATCCGGACCATGTACCTGCGCGGTCGCGACGAGGTCACTGGGGCCGACCTGAGCCATGCCGCCGGCCCCACCTTGCCCGACGGTCTCAGCGAGTGGAATCTGATGACAGATGTCTCGCTTCTTCGCGACAGCAGCGGCGACTTTCATGGCGTCGGCTGTGACCCGATCACCGAGGTGTTCCAGTACTTCCAAGATACGCCCGACGCGCTCGGTCTCGGGCTGCCCGCCACGGGCACGGCGTCTTTTGCTGCTCATCGGTCAAACAACGAGTTTGGGACGTCCATGTGCCAGCTGTTCGAGCGCGACGGGCAGATCTTGGTCCTCTCAGACTACGAGGGCACCTTCAGAGCCCACTCGGTCGACGCGAGCGGTGCCATGCTGGCGCTCCACGACGAGGAAGCGAGCGGGCTGCCACTCTTTGACGATGACCTCGTTGAGGCGGCCGTTCAGGACATCTTCGTGCCCCGCCAGCGCGCGCCTCAACCGGTCTTCTTGGTCGTTGATGCATTCTCCCGAAATGTCCTCGTCGTTGACCAAGACTTCAGCGTCATTCACGAGGTGGACGTCGCCTTGGACATCGCCCACATGGATGCCGCATTCGCACCGGATGGCACGCTTCACATGGTCGTCGTTGACGTGGAAGGGGTGGGCTGGCTCTACCAAGTCGACCTCGAGGAGGGTGTCCTCAGCGAGCTCCGGATGGCCCAGAGTAATCTTCGAAAGGCCGCTCTGTGGATTGATGAGGCGACAGGCAACATCCTCCAGGTCATAGCCACAACCGACCCAACCGGTACGGTGGACCCGCTCATCTACAGCGCGGCCTACCTCAATGACCCTGAGGCCGGGTAAGCTACTCCCCGGCGACGGACTGCGACGGCAAAGCGCCCCAGACCTTGCGGTGGGCCGATGCCTCGATCCCTTCGTCATCAACAGCGACGACTGTCAACGTGTTCTGTCCCGCCTCTAGAGGAACCGACCCTGTCCACTTCAGCGAGGCGCTACCCCCTGGAACCCAAGCCATCTTTTCGCCGTTAATCCACACGGTGAAGCTCTCCACCTCGGAGTCATCAGAAACCGAAATCGGCACCTGAAGAACACTTGCTTCCGTTCGCTTGGGAACCGCTAGGCTGATGAAGGGAGCACTGACCGAGGCCGCCTCACCGCTGACCGGGACCGTTACCGGAAGCGTGAGGAGCGACGGAAATCGCTCTGCAGCAACCCGAACCTCAATCGGAACACCATTCGCGGGTGCGGAGTCCAGAAGGCGCACTTCTACATCCATCCGGCCGTGTGCACCTGCATCCAGCACCGGGAGCAGAGCCTCTCGGTCGAGGAGCTCAATCCCGGAGTCATCTCGCCACCCAAGCGTCAGTCGAAGACCGGTCAGAATGGTGTCGCCGTGGTTTTCCAGGTCCACCTCGAAGCGGTGGTGGTCGCCATGAGGCACAAGCCGGGTTGAGGCAGTCAGAGGAGGCGTCGGCAAATCTTCAATATCGAAGACCACCGGTTCGAGGGTGAGCGCGTCGAGCCCGTCCGCCTCGAGCACGACATCAACATCATCGGAGCGACCGGGTGAATCGGCACCAATCGCGATCTCGACGGTGCCGTGCCCGACCTCTCCGGGAGGAATAAATCCAATGGGGATGGTTGCGCCTCGCCAAGCACTCTTCGTGTCGGTCCGAAAGCGAACTCGCACCCGATAGAGCGGTGCCGGACCGTCGTTCTTTACCTCGGCATTGATGCGAACGCGCTCCCCTGCCCGGGCGGTGTCCGTGATTTCGAGGTTCACTGATGCACTCAGAATGCCTGGCTGCTCATCGGCTGGACGCCAATCGATGTTGCGGAGCATGAAGGTTTCTCGAAGGCGCTGGTCGGCCTCAGCCTTGGAGGTGGACGCCAACCGAGCGATGGCCTCGAGCCCGTCGGCACGCGTCGGCCCTGTCATCGTCAGAGCCAGGCGATGCGCAAAGGCCATCAGCGGGTCGCTGTTCTTTTCAAAGGTACCCTCCGTCCTCCAGCCAACCCGCTCGTCAGTCTCAATGATGAGCGGCACAATCCCTTCACGCTCGGGGGGAATCCACGCGCCCGCACTGTTGAACACCACACGTCGCATCGTGAGGTCCGTCGGGATTCCGACGTCATGGACCGGGACACCGCCGTGAAGCTTGTATTCCGCGACGGTCGTCTTCAGCCGAACCCGATTTGACCCGCCTCTCAGCGTGTAGAGCTTCTGAACGGTGCCCTTGCCGTAGGACTTCCGCCCGATGACAACCGCTCGATCAAGAGCAGCGAGCGATCCAGCGACGATCTCTGATGCCGACGCCGACCGATGGTCCTGCAAAACCACGAGCGGCACCGGCGGCTCAACCTCGGGATCAGTGGCCTCGTGCGCAGACAAGGTTCGCACCAGATTAGGAACCGCCTCGCCGTTTGGACCATCGGTCCGCACAATCTCTCCCGCTTTCACGAAGAGGTCGACCGTCTCCGCTGACTGAATCAGCGAGCCCCCCGTGTTTCCACGCAGGTCCAGGACCACACCCGCAAATGGCTGACCTGCATCGGCCCTGCGCTTGAACGCAGTGAGCGCCTTTCGCGTGAGCCTCGACGTTTGGTCGGAGAAGTGCGTGATTCGAATCACACCGACACCCTCCTCACCCATGGTCCACTCCACATTGGGGATGTCGACTTCCGCCCTTGTGAGCGTGAGTTGAAGGGAGGCATCGTCGCCATCGGCCATTCTGCGCTGTACCGAGAGCACCACCTCGGTATCCTTTGGACCCCTGATCCGGTCGACAGCCTGCTGCAGAGACATCCCTAAGGTTGAGACACCGTCCACGCGCAGGATGGCATCCTCCGGCTGCAGCCCTCCCCGCGCAGCCGGCGTTTCGTCAAAGATCACATCGGCGCGAAGCACACCGTCGTCCATCCGCAGTTTTGCGCCAATCACGGTCATCTTGCCCTTGATCCGCTCGTCAAAACGCTTCAGGCGACTGCTGGCCATCACCACCGTGTGTCTATCGAGAGAGCGAGCGGCGCCTTGGGTCAGCGTTGTCGGGAGGTCCACCTTGGCTGGATCCAGTCCGCCGAAGCCGTTGATGAGGCTGTCGAGAAGATCGAGGCCTTGGACCAGAGGATCTAGGCCCTTCCCCTCATCGCCACTCTCGAGACTGACCTGCTCAACCAGCCCACTGCGTGCATCGGTGAGACTGAGTCCCTCGGCGGAGGGTACGACGATCAGCCACGGCACGACCCGCTCGGCTTCCTCTGCAGCCGCGATCAGCGCCTCGTTAATGTCGACGCGGTCGGGCCACAGGTAGCGGTCCTCGAGGAGTGCCGCTGCACGCTGGTACATCGGTCGAGGCTCGGCCTGGGCCGCCTGGGTCGCGAATAGGAGAGTAAAGAGGAGCATCGTGTACAGTCTGCCAGCGGCGTGGGAACACCGCTACGCCCAGATGGGTTAATCAGCCCACATGAAAAAGGAACACATCCGCGAACTTTTGGCTTCCGTTAGAGCGGGCGACGTTGACGTAGAAGCCGCACTGGCGGCGCTTGATGAGAACTCGGTATCCGCCATCGACGTGGCGGCCGTCGACACGGGACGCCTCGCCCGAACGGGCCACCCGGAGGTGATCTTCGGGCAAGGCAAAGAGGCGGAGGACATTGTCGCCATCTTGGAGCGCCTCGCGGCCGCTAACCAGCCTGGTGTCGTGACGCGCCTCTCGGAAGAGAAGGCGTCCATCATCTGTGGTGCCTGCCCTGAAGCGGTTTGGCATCGCCGGGCTCGGGTGCTGGTCGTACCTTCCACTGCAATGCCCTCCCCTTCACAATGCTCCGAAGGCGACATCGTCATTATCTGTGCGGGCACATCCGACCTTCCCGTGGCTGAGGAAGCCGCCGTCATCGCTGAGACCTTCGGCTACCCCGTGAAACGAATCCGGGATGTCGGTGTCGCCGGAATCCACCGCGTGATCAATCACCAAACAACCCTTCGCAGTGCACGGGCAATCGTCGTCGTCGCCGGCATGGAGGGTGCGCTGGCGAGTGTTGTCGCAGGCATGGTCGCCTGTCCTGTGATCGCAGTGCCCACGTCCGTGGGCTACGGTGCCAGCTTCGGCGGACTCGCCGCCCTGCTCGGTATGTTGAATAGCTGTGCAACCGGGGTTTCGGTCGTCAATATTGACAATGGCTTTGGCGCGGCGATGGTCGCCATGCGGATGACGGGAGCACGGTCGTGAATCGGATCGCCTACATCGAGCCGATTGGTGGCATCGCAGGAGATATGGTGTTGGCCGCGCTCGTGGAGCTCGGAGCCGACCTGGACGCCATCAATGGCTCGCTTCGGGACCTCGGTGTTCCTGGCATTAACGTCAGCGCGAGCAGCGTCATGCGGGGCCCCTTCTCAGCGACCCACATTGAGGTTCACGCCTCGGCGGATGAGCAAACCCACCGACAGTGGTTGGACATTCGGAAGCTCCTCGCTGAGAGCACGCTGTCGGAGCGATCCAAGGCCCAGTCCCTCAAGGTCTTTGAGCGTATCGCCGAGGCGGAGGCCGCGGTTCACGGCATCCCTGTGGACGACGTCCACTTCCACGAGGTTGGGGCATGGGACTCCATTGCCGACATCGTGGGCGTAGTAATTGCACTGGAGCAACTGGAGATCGACCGTATCGTCGCCTCTGCACCGCCATTGTCCTCGGGCACCATCCGCTCTGCACACGGCGTCATGCCTCTGCCCGCCCCGGCCACGCTGCGGTTGCTCGAGGGATGGCCGGTTCGACCAGGACCCGAGAACATGGAGAGCACAACTCCAACGGGCGCAGGTATCTTGAGTGCGCTGACTGAGAACGGCCCCCTGCCTGCGATGCGAGTCCTGCGTTCGGGCTACGGCGCGGGAACGAGAGACCGCGGCGAGCTGCCCAATGTTGTGAGAGTGACCATCGGAGAGCCCTCGATTTCGCCGTCCGTGGATGCCGTACTGGTCATCGAGGCACAGATGGACGATCTGGCCGGTGAGCACCTCCCACCGCTGATTGACGCACTCCTCTCCTCGGGCGCGCTGGATGCCTACGCGACCCCGGTTCTCATGAAGAAGGGACGTCCTGGCCTCCTCGTCTCAGCCTTGGCATACGCCGACAAAGAGGCTGCCGTCTCCGAAGCCATGCTTCGCCACGGCTCTACCTTTGGTGTGCGAGTCTATGCGGCGCACCGCCGAACCCTGGAACGCTGGCATGACACCGTTGAGACCCCGTGGGGAGCGGCCCGAGTCAAGGTCGGCGCGCTCGATGGCGAGATTCTCCATGCTGCACCAGAGTATGAGGACGTACTCTCACTCGCCAAGGCCTCGGGACAGCCCGCACCGGTCATTCATGCTGCAGCCTCGCACGGCTGGAGAAACACGAAGGGATAAGACACATGCTGACGCTAATCACCACATCTGTCCTGCTGCTCGCTCCCGCTCGGGCCGAAACCGCGGAATCCATCATTGAGCGAGCACGATCCGTGCAGCGGGTCGAGAACGGCATCCAGACCATGGAAATGGTGCTCGTCAGCCGAAACGGGGCGGAGCGAACCCGCACCTTCGAGATGCGAGTTCGAAAGGACGGCGAGCGGGTTCAATCCTATGTGCGCTTCTCCAAGCCAGCCGATGTCGCTGGGACGCAGCTGATCATGGTCGACCACCCCGACAGCGCCGATGAGCAGCTCCTGTACTTGCCGGCGCTGAAGCGGACCAATCGCATCGCTGGCAAGGCGCGGAAGGGCGCCTTCATGGGGAGCGATTTTTCATACGAGGACCTTGAGATCTCCGACGCCGCTGATGCCCAGCATGTCATTGTCTCCGAGGACGAGAACAGCTGGACCATCGATACCACGCCAGGTAGCGACTCGAGCTACAGCCGAATCCAGTCTGTGGTCTCCAAGACCGACTATCTTCCTAGAATGGTGAAGTTCTATGACGGCAAAGGCCAGCACAAGAAGACCCTAGAGGTCCTCGAGACGGCCACCGACAAGGGTACCGTCATCCCCATACGGTCCGTCATGCGAAATGAGCCCCGCGGAACCGCGACCCGAATGAATGTCTCGGCCTGGCGCCTCAACGTCGATGCCAGCGAGATCCCGGCGGAGACTTTTACCGTCGGCTTTATGGAACGCAACGGCTAGCATGCTGCTCTCTCTCATGTCGCTCGCCGCGGCCGCA
>CAZKOI010000115.1:0-9572 GCA_964554315.1 uncultured Enterobacterales bacterium
GGTCCTACTGATCACGCAGATCGGCGCAGATGCTGGCCGACTGACCCTGGATTCCGTCGCACAGCGCATTGTAGAAAAGATGATCACACGTCATCCGCACGTCTTTCATTCGGGGGAGTCCGAGCCCGATCCGGGTGGAATCGAGGCATGGGAGTCGCGAAAACAGCGAACCGGGCGTTCCCGCTTGGCGGGTGTTCCTGCCAGCCTTCCTGGCTTGCTTCGAGCCCATCGCCAAGGCGAGAAGGCCGCGGCAGCCGGATTTGACTGGACGCAGGCCAGCGAGGTCCTCGAAAAGGTGGAAGAAGAGATGGCCGAGCTCCGCGCTGCAATGGACGCCGGAGATCGGGGGGAGATCGAGCATGAGTTGGGCGATGTACTCATGAGCCTCGCCAGCTTGGGTCGGCACCTCGATGTCCCTCCTGAGGACGCCCTTCGAGGAGCCAACAATCGCTTTGCACGCCGCTTCGCGCGGCTCGAGGCGCTCGCTGAGGAACAAGGCATCAGCTTGGGCGGTTCTGTCCCCGCGACACGCCTTGAGGCCCTCTGGGAGTGCGCAAAGAAGGAGCCGGGTTCGTGCTGAAGCTGCTGTTCTTGTTTACGGTCATACCCACCGCCGAGCTCTATCTTCTCCTCGAGATTGCGGACCGAATCGGCGGCCTGGAGACCATCTACGTCGTGATCATCACGGGCATCGTCGGCGCCAACCTGGCAAAGCGCGAAGGGCTGGGCGTGATCAAACAGATTCAGGAAGACGCCATAAACGGGGCAGCGCCCGCTGAGCGTCTGGTCGAGGGCCTGATGGTCCTGGTGGGTGGCATCCTGCTCATCACGCCAGGGGTCATGACGGACATCCTGGGTCTATCGTTGATTGTACCGCTTACCCGGCGCCTCCTCGTTGGACCGGTTCAGCGGAGCCTCAAGGGCCGCTTCCAATTTGAGGGCGTGACCGTCGGCACGCCCCGTCCCGGACCGGCCGCCAGGGATGCCGCCGACGTGTTCAGCCACCCTACCGCTGACCCGTCGACCGCGTCGCAGGACTCGCCATTCAGCCACCCTCGGCGGTGACCGATGCCTTCGCCTCCACACCCCCTCTTCACGCGCCCGGGCCAACGTGCACGAGCCCGATGGGTTCGTATCATCTCCGCGGTCGTCGTCTGGGTTGGCCTTGCCGGCTGCAGCCCTGTGAAGGCCCGACACTCGCTCATGTCCGCGCGATGGGAGATGAAGGGCTTTCGTTCCGAGACGATGTCGTTCGGAACGAGCCAAGTGCACCACTGGGTCGGGGGACAAGGCCCGACCGTGGTGCTCATTCACGGTTTCGGCTCGGATGGATTGACGACCTGGTGGTCACAGGCCCAAGCGCTGGCGGACGACCACACTGTCATCGTGCCCGATCTGCTCTGGTTCGGCCAGAGCTCGTCCAGCGCCACCCCCACCTTGGACGCCCAGGTCGAGGCCATCCGGGCCCTCATCGAGCACCACGTTCCCGAGGGTGAGGCGGTCGATGTTGTCGGCATTTCTTACGGCGGCTTCGTCGCACTGCGGTACGGCGCTGCTGTGCCCGACCGCCAGGGCCGCCTGGTCATCCTGGATTCCCCTGTCCGATCATTCACACCCGCCGACAGCAGAGCCCTGCTGGAGCGCTTCGGGGTTTCCGCCATCGAGGACATCTTCGTACCCCGAGACACGCAGGCGGTGAAGGTGCTGCTGGAGCTGGCCTTCCATCGGCCGCCGCCGCTCCCTGAGCCTGTGCTGAGAGACATTCAACGACAGGTGTTCAGTCAGCATCTTGAAGAGAAGACTGCCCTGCTTCATGACCTCGAAGCGCGTCGAGATCTGTACCAATCCACTCCACCGGCAGACTACGAGGCCGTCATGGTCATCTGGGGTGACCACGACCGCGTCTTTCCTCTCGAGAAAGGACACCTCGTTGCCGCCGATCTCAAGGCGGAGCTCGTGGTCATTGCAGACACTGCACATGCACCGCACATGGAAGAGCCGGCGCTCGTCAACGCTGCACTCGAACGCTTCCTTCAGCGCTAAACAAGAGTGGGCCCCTCGAGAGGGGCCCACGGATTGGCAAAATGCCCGCCTTGAGGAGGCCTCAGCCTTCGTCCTCAAGCTCCAGCTCTGCCGTGTCGTCATCACCGTCACCCTCCGGGAGCTTCGGCGTTGCCGGAGCCGGCGCCGGGGCTGGGGCTGGGGCTGACGCCGAGCCGCCGGATGCTGCTGCCCGGGCACGCGCGGCGGCAGCGTCGACTCTCTTCTCAATCTCCGCCCAAGCCAGCGGTGGACCACGCCATGCGAATGCCACCAAGAGCACACCGATGAGGGTTGCTCCCAAGGCTCGCAGCCAGTCCATGAACGTGAGGTCTTCATCCTCGAGCTTCTTGATGTAGTCCTCTTTCAGCTTGATCTCGGCAGCCTTGGCCTCCTCGACAGCATCGAGAACCGCTTTCTTTGAGGCCTCATTTGCCGTCGTCAACGCATCCTTGAGACCAACACTCTCGACGAGAATGAGCGTCTCGGGTGTCAGGAGACCCATCTCGACAAAGCCCGCGGTCGCTGGAGCCCAAGACCTCATGCCGCCAAGCTCCTGCATGCCGATACCCATTTCGATGAGGTTACCGACGGTCAGGCTCTCGGGAGACTCGATCGTCTCGAAGGCCGCCAGAATCGTCTCGACGAGCTTGGTGCGCTCCTCGACCGCTTCCTTCGCCTCTTCGATGCGGGGCTTCCACTCCGCCTCTGTGAGCTCTAGGGCACGAACGGCATCTTCCATGGCGGCGGATTCACGCTCCGCGCGGTCCATCTTGTCGAGGATGCTGGCGTGACCCAAGAAGAACCACACAACACCGAGGTAAGCCGCAAACAAACGAACACTAGTCATGACTCACCTCCAGACTTGCGCAAGTGAAGCAAGATGAGTGCTGCGGCCACGAACCAGCCCAGCCCTCCCCATGAGCCATCCGCCCACATGGCGCCATCATACGCGTCGACCGCAGAACGAAGGGCGAGGATGAACACTGCGCCTGTGGCAATGATCATCAGTCCGTTGTTCGTCAGCCACGTGTACACGAGCGTCAGCCAGGCGACGAGCCATGCCGTGAAGGAGTACGGATCTTCACCCACATCAACGGCCGCGTCTTCTTCCTCGGCAAGTCGCCCGATGGCCTCTAGGAAGAGTCCACCAAACGCGACGACCACCGCCAGGAAGATCCAGTTCATGATCGTGTCGGGCCGGCTCAAGTCGGCGCCATCGGCGACCCAGTGGTTCAGCAACCCGAACACGCCGCCGATACCACCCAGGAATCCCGCCAGAACCGCCAAGCTCACCACGGTCTGGGTGTGGTCGAGCGTGCGCTTCCAGCTCTCACCCGTCACCGCGAAGGACGTGCCCAACTTGAAGGCTGGAGTCATGTTGTCCAGGACCTTAAAGGCAATCAGATGCTGGGCGATAATGACCACCGCACCGGCCACCAGGAAGAACAGCGGGATGCCCTCGACAAACCGGTTCATCGTCGGATGAGCGCCGTAGGCACCGGCTACCGGTGTGAACAGCCACGTCGCCACAACGAACGGCACCATGACAATGCAGATGATCGGTATCTGCAAGAGAATGAACGCGAGGGTCGAACCCCAGACACGCCACAGCCCTCGCCAGATTCCATCGCGAAAGTCATGCAGGGCACTGGAAGGAGCCAGCACCTCACCAAAGGCCGTGAAGCCATCGGCTTGCAGCCGCGAGCGCATTCTGTGCCACCCCGTCCAGGCGTGAATACCCCAAACAGCTGTTAGTCCAACCGCCAAGATTGTCCCTGAGACCATCCCCACGGCATACCCGGGGTTGTCCCGCAGACCATGCAGGGCATCTTCGATACGTGACCGACCGGCCAACGCAAAATTCAGCACCATCGTGCCTCCCAACCCCCCCGGTTAAAAACCACTTAGCCAGCGGATTCTCAGTGAGACGATCCAGGTTGTCAAGTATCGGGGTGCGAAACTCCAGCATCCCAAACCAAACGCTCTCGAAAATTACAACCCATGAGAGGTGTTCCGTTAGGGGGGAACAATGACGCGAAGAGCCCACCTACCGGACCGACTTGTACTCGCGCTAGCCAACGTTTTGGGTCGCGTCGTGGGCCGCCCATCCGAGGCTCTACTGAGCGCGCTAGCGGCGCGCGACCGGGTGAGCCCCCGCGCTGAGGGCCTCCATCCACTCGCGACCGCATCTCACCTGATTCAACAGGGGCAAGCAGCATTCTCCAGTGGCGCATACGGTGAAGCGCTCCACCACTTTGGTGCGGCCATACAGTGCGCTCCCGACGCGCCATGGGCATGGCACGGACGTGGAGACACCCTCCAACTCTCCGGTCAATATGCACCCGCTTTGGCGGCCTATGACCGTGCCGTGCAGCTGAACGTCAGCTGTGGACTTCATCACGCGGGCCGAGCCAATGCTCTGGCGGCATTGGGTCAACAGGCGGAGGCCGATGCCGCGTGGGACCATGCACTCCATCTCGATCCGAGCCTGACGTGGATGAGGGAAGGCTCGAAAAACCACTGAAATCTGTTAGTCGACTCCTCCACACGGAGTGCACGGTGCTCGAGACACTGACCCAAGGCTTTAAGAACGCCAAGCTCAAGTTGGCCGGGAAGACCCGACTGAGCGAAGACAACATCGCCGATGCGCTCACGGATGTGCGCCGGAGCCTCCTTGAGGCCGATGTCGAGCTCGGCGTCGTTCGGACCTTCCTTGACCGCGTCCGAGATCGCTCTCTCGGGGAAGTGGTCTCCCTCAAAGCACCGACCTCGGGCCACGGCCTCGCCAAAGGGATGAAGGTTACGCCGGCCGATCACTTTGTGAAGATCTGCCACGACGAGCTGGTTCAACTCATGGGCCCGGTGGATACCAGTCTCGACCTCGTCGGCCACCCGGCAGTCATCATGATGGTCGGACTACAAGGGTCAGGAAAGACCACGACAGCCGGCAAGCTCGCTCGGCGCCTGAAGGCTGAGGGCAAGAGCGTGCTCATGGTCGCCGCGGATGTGTACCGACCCGCGGCAATCGACCAGCTCCAGACCCTCGGACGCAAGCTCGATGTTCCGGTGCACAGTGTTCCCGGAATGATGCCGGTCGAGCTCGCCAAAACCGGTCTGGCCAAGGCGCGCGGCGCAGACGTCGATGTGGTGATCATTGATACCGCGGGCCGCCTCGCGATTGACGATGCGCTGATGGCCGAACTCGAGGCGGTCAAGGCCGAGGCCAGCCCCAACAACATTCTGTTTGTCTGCGATGCGATGATCGGACAAGACGCTGTCCGAACCGCCGCGGAATTCAACCGCCGCTTGAGCTTCAGTGGATTTGTTCTCACGAAGCTCGATGGTGATGCACGCGGTGGAGCGGCCTTGGCCATCAAGGCGGTCACCGGCAAGCCCATCAAGTTCCTCGGAATGGGTGAGGGGCTCGACAAGCTCGAGGACTTCCGGCCCGAAGGTCTCGCTGACCGGATCCTCGGCTTCGGTGATGTCGTTGGCCTGATGTCGGACTTCGAGAAGGTGGTCGACAAGGACACAGCCGAGAAGGACGCTGCGAAGATGCTCCGAGGGGAGTTCTCTTTCCATGACTTCCTGAAGCAGATCAACATGATCCGCAAGATGGGCAGCATGCGGTCAATCCTGGAGAAGCTCCCCGGCATGGGTGACCTCATGGGACAGCTCCCGCCTGAAGCGCTGGATGACCGCGAGTTTAAGAAAGTCGAGGCCATCATCCAGTCCATGACCAAGACCGAGCGAAACAACCCAGACGTGGTCAATGACTCTCGCATGGATCGCATCGCGAAGGGCTCAGGCCGGCCTCTGCAGGAGGTACGCGAGCTCTACCAGCGATTCAACGAGATGCGAAAGATGATGGGTAACTTGGGCAACTCTGGCGCCTTCGCAGGGATGCCGGGGATGCCGGGCGGTCGTGCTCAGCGCCGCCAGATGAAGACCATGGGCGGGATGGCCCCCGGAGGGATGCCCCCCGGCATGATGCCGCCGTCATTGGCCGGCATGTCCGGGGGAATGTTCGGCGAAGGGGACGCTGAGGACGGACTCAGCAAGGAAGAACGAATCGCCCTGGCAAAGAAGCGACGTGCAGACCGAAAGGCGCGAAAGAAGTCCCGCAAAGGAAAGCGCTGAGGCGGTCTCAGCGGACAGCGCACGATGCCGACTTACCTGATTCGCGTCCCTGACCATCTGGGCGACGGTGTCATGGCCATGCCTGCCGTCGCCGCGATCGCCAAGCTGGGCCCCACGTCAGTGAGCGGGCCCGCGTGGGCCACACGCCTTTACGGCCTGGAGAACGTTCCCCTGAGGCCGGCGGATGTCGCTGTTCTCCTCAAGCCCAGCTTCTCGGCAGCCTGGGTACACCGACGCTATTCACGGCGCTGCGGGCATGTGGGAGACTGGCGTCGGTGGCTCTTGACCGATCCGGTGGAGCGGTCCGGCGGTCACCGAACCACGACCTACGGCGAAGTTGCAAAAGCGCTCGGCGCATCGGTCTCGGGTGAGCCCGCATTCACGCCGACCGACCGAGAGCGAGAGCGAGCGCCAGTCCTGCCCGATTCGGCCGTTTTACTGCTCCCGCTCAGTCGCTCTCAAGCCACCGTCGGCTGGCCCTCGTATCGTGCGCTCGCCGACCGACTCGGCGGCCGCGCAGTGTTCGCAGCAGGACCGAATGAGTGCAAAGCCCTTTCCGCCATCGCCGGACCTCACCCTTGCCTCCCGCCGCTGCCCGTTGGCGAGTTCGCCGTGGTCGCCTCGGCCGCCGCCGCCGTGGTCGCGAACGACTCGGGCCTCGCTCACCTCTCACAAGCGTCACGACGCGCCGCAGGTCGCGAGCCTTCGTCCCTGCACGTCATATTTGGGTCGACCTCGCCCCAAGTCACGGGCCCCAGCGGCTGCAGCCCGCACCGCCTCAACCACCTTCCGTGCGCACCCTGCTATGGCAAGGCCTGCTCAATTGGGCAGGCTCAGCCGCCCTGCCTTGACGTTTCGGTTGATGCCGTGCTCCGGGCGGTCGCGTGAGGACCCTGGTCATCCGTTTCTCCTCCTTGGGAGACATCGTGCTCAGCGGTGCCGTCACTCAGGCTCTGGGTGACGTAGAGTACCTGACCCTGGCTCGCTATGCTGAGCTGGCGGCCGCCCTCCCGGGCGTTTCAAGAGTCTGGGAATGGGAGACCTCCGGACGGCAGGCCACCCGAGGCTTCGACCGCATCATCGATCTGCACAACTCCCCTCGCTCACGCTGGGCTACGGCGCTTCGGCCCGGACCGATTCGTAGAGTCAAGAGGTACGACTGGGAGAGGCGATCGCGCGTACTCTTCAAGTCACCCCCAGCCCCGCCCGTCATCGATCGCTACGCTGACGCAGCCGGGGTTCAGGCGGCAGCGTCGCCCTGGATGCCTCAAGCCAGAGGCGATGCGCTCCTCCTGGTACCGTTCGCAGCACACCCCACGAAGGAGTGGCCTGTGGAGCGCTACGCCGAGGTCGGGAGAGCGTGGGCGGGGACGGTGGTGCTCCTTGGTGGCCCTGAAGATGCCGCCGCCCTGCACAACCTCGCTGCCGCCATCGGTCCGTTGACCGAGGTGGTTGCCGAGTCCGGCTTTGTGAACACCTTGACTGCGGTGAATCGAGCGGGAGCCGCAGTGGGCGGGGACACCGGGCTCACCCACCTCGCGGCGGCAAGCGGTATCAAGACCGTCGGGATTTTTGGTCCGACGACCGCGCAAGATGGGTTCTGGTCGCACGGCGTCGAGGCGGTAGAGGAAGCGCTTCCCTGCCGCCCGTGCTCGCGACACGGGGAGCAACCGTGTCGCGTACCGGGTCGGCCCTGCATGAACCAGATATCCGTGAGCGCCGTGCTCGAGCGTTTGGGCTGTGCGTCGTGAGGATCGCGATCCTGACCGTCGACTTCCCGCCGGACTTCGTTGGCGGTGTCAGCGCATGGTCGTCTGATCTTGCGAAAGCTCTGAGCGATGCTGGCCACGAGGTCACCGTCTTCGCCAAGCACACGGGACTGACAGCATCCCACGATGCTCATCTTCCCTTTGATGTACGGCGGGTCCGTGGGCGCTCATGGGCCAGGTGGGGGGCGCTCTGGATGCGTCTGGCACTTGGCCCTCGAGTACATCGCTTTGACTGGATCATCTGCTCGACGTGGCCGCTCGCGCGTCTGATCACGTCGCACCCTCGCCTCGCGGTCGCCGTTCACGGGTCCGAAGTGACACGCCTCAGGGATGCTCCTGCCGCCCTCCGGGCCCTGACCACGCATGCTTATGCCTGGTTTCCAGTCTCTGCTTTTCTCGCACGAGAGCTGAAGCGGCTTGGACTGGCCTGTCGTGAAGTGCAGATCTTACCGATGCCGCTGGCGCTCCCGAGTCCCGCACCTGTAGCGCGTGGGACTCACCTCATCTGCGTAGCACGACCATCGTCCAGAAAGGGCATCGACCGGGCGATCAAGATCGCGCGTGCCACCGGACGACGCATCGAGCTCATCGGGCCCACCCAGGGCGGAGAGCAGATACGAGCCTACGGACCGCTCTCTCGGGCAGACACGCTCCAGGCCGTCGCGTCGGCTGCCGCCATCGTCCTGACGCCAAGAGTCGACGATGATGGCCTCGGCGCAGAAGGCCTGGGCCTGTGCTTGATCGAAGCAGCCGGTCTTGGCGTTCCTTCGATCGCCTGTCGGACCGGTGGCGTGCCAGAGGCCGCCGGCTTCGGCTTGGTTCTGGACGATCCCGATGAACCCGACGGCGAGGCCATCAACGCCTGGCTTGACGGCGCGGACCGGGGGCGGCAGGCTCGCCAATGGGTGCTGCAGAACCATGGACCCGAGCTCACGCTCGCCACGCTCATGAGGACGATGGCATGAGGATCCTTCACCTCTATCGTCCTCGCCTCCCCTCCACGCGGGCCCAGGCAATTCAGGTCCTTCGCACCGCCCACGCGCTGGCCACCCTCGGCCATGAAGTCACGCTCCTGGCCGATCGAGGCCGAAGTCCTGAGCACCTGTGGACCGAGATGGGCCTAGGGCCGCTACCGACACTCAACCTCCACGTCTCTCCCTTCGTTCACTCTGGCTTGGCCGGCGCGTGGTTCAGGTGGCACCTGAAGCGCTGGTGGAGCGGCCCACCGGGAGTGGTCCTGGCCCGTGACAAGCGACGTCTGCTCCAAGCCATCCGTCGTCACGGAAAACGGGGCCACCGGATCGTCCTCGAGGCTCACGAGCTGGAGAGCGCCGTCAACCCCGATGGGGCCCGGCCGATAGAGGAGGAGTGTCTCGCCGCAGCGGACGCTCTGGTCACCAACTGTGGAGGCACCCTGCGCTGCTGGCTCGACGCACACGACGTGAAGCTTCCGAGTCTCGTCTGCCACAATGCCTCTCACATCTATGCGACGGAGAGTCTCGGCATTGACGATGATGTGCTGATCCTTGGAACCATGCGGCCCTTCAAGGGCGTCCATGCCGTCCTCGAGGCCATGCGTCGACTTCCCTACTCCGTGCAATGGGTCGGCGCAGACGCTGG
>CAZKOI010000116.1:0-9500 GCA_964554315.1 uncultured Enterobacterales bacterium
CCTCGGTAGGCTGTCTGCCAGGCCGCGATGCGGATTGCTGCGATGGAGTTGGCGTCCCTTCGCTGGGCTCGCCGTAGGGTGACCTGATGTTTGGTCTCTCGCATCGCTAGCGACTCATGCTCTCGCTCACGCCCTCGTTAGCGAGCTCATCCGCCCGCTCGTTCTCAGGGATGCCCACATGACCTGCGACCCAATGGATTCTTACGCGGCGACCCTCAAGCCGGGCCCGCAGATCGCCCACTAACTCTGTGTTTGACTTGGCCTTCCAGCCCAGCTCGAGGAGCCCATAGGTGTACTTAGAGTCGGTGCAGATCTCCGTACGGTCGGCCATGGGCCAGCCCGCCTCGTCGAGAAGATCCAGCGCAAGCCCGATGGCTGAGAGCTCTCCCACGTTGTTGGTGGCGATACCCAGCGCCAGCGAGCGCTCGAGCACCGTGCCATCTGGAAGCTTCACCACAGCACCCGACCCCGCCGGACCGGGGTTTCCTTTGCAGGCCCCATCGGTGAAGGCCACGGCGGCACGGGCATCGAATCCGTCCACGAGGGCTCTGGCCGAGGCCTTGGCTGCGGCGGCCTGCGCCTGAGTGCGCTTACCCGCCGAGCCAAAGCCCGATGAGGCCGCCTTCTTCGAAGGGTTGGCGTCAGCGGACACACCGTCGGGGAGGGCGACCGGCTCGCTGTTTCCTCGGCGAAGGTTGGCCTGCCCTGCACGGTAGACCTTCGCGCCCGCCTTGTCGGAGTAACGGATCGGTACACGGCCGCCCTCGACCACGAGGTTTCCTGTGGCGTGCACCTGAGCCCAGACTGTCTTTCCCTTAAAGTCGACCTCGACCCACTTCATCTCGTCTCCAGTCTAAATGGCGCTCCCGTGGCCACTTCAAATTCATACAGCGAGTGGTTGTAGCAGCCTACATCGCAGCCGTCCTCAAACATCTTCAACCGAGACTTCCGGACTTCGTCGGACCGCCAAAGCTCACGCAGTGGTGTCTCAAAGACGTTCCCCACAACAAGGCCGTCGCCTCCCCAGACACAGCACGGCAGGAGATCGCCACGATAGGTCACGCCATACTGATCGACGAGGCCAAGGCATCGAACCGGGCCTTCGACCCCCCCATGATAGGCCAAGGCCGCTTCGTAATAAGCGGCACGTGAGGCCACTTCCGGCTCTTGTGCCCCAATATGCGCCACAGCCGCCCGCCATGCCCGCTGCTCGGCCGGCGTCCGGAGGTAGAGGTCCTCGGCATCGTTCACAGGCCAGAAGTCAAACCCCGCACCGTGTGACCGAGCCAGGTCATAGACGGCCGTCACCTCGTGCACATTTCGGTTCGTGACCACACAGTAGACGCTCGTGCTGATGTGCGGAGCCTCGCTGCGAACACGCTGGAGCGCAGCGACGGTTCGCCGGAACGCTCCCTCCTGCCCTCGGAGCTGGTCGTGGCTCGGACCCATGCCGTCGATTGAGAACGACAGCGAGTCCACGCCGCTCGCCACCACCTCATCCCAGCGTTTGTCGACGAGGGTGCCGTTGGTTGTGATGTTGACTGACAAGCCCCTGGCCTTCGCCTCCGCGACAGCGACAAAGAGATCGGGGTGAATGAAGGGCTCACCACCCGTAATCACCAGGGTCTGGGTACCGATGGCGACCGCCTCGTCGAGGAGCGGCACAAGTCGCCCATGCACATCCATGTTCTCGAAGTTCTGCCAGAGGTCGCAGAAGGAGCAGCGCAGGTTGCATCCTTCGTTGATCAGGAGGAGCAGCGTCCGAGGCTTGCTCAGCGCGCGGTCACGAGGGAGATGGTGGTCAACGGGCGCAACCGGTGCGACGCCCGCAAACCGCGCATTCCAGTCTTCTCCTCTCCCCTCACCTCCGTAGACCGCGGTGAGGGCGTGCCCGATCACCGACCAGTCGTAAGCGCGCGCAAACCGGGCCGCCCGCTGTCCCATCGATCGCGCCTTCTTCGGATGACGGAGAAGCAAGAGGATTTGCTCCACCATGGCGTCGGCCGAATCGGCGATGAGCATGTGCTCGCCAGGCTGGTAGGCGATGCCCTCAGCCCCCTTTGTCGTCGAGACAATCGCCTTTCCGCCGGCCATGTACTCCAGCAGCTTCATCCGGGTTCCTCCGCCCGCGAAGATGGGACAGATACAGACATCTGCGGCGGCAACGTACTGCTCGATGTTCCCGACAGAACCTGGAGTAATGACGGCCGGGTGAGCATAGTATGGAGGCGGATTCTGGCCAGCGACCATGATCTTCAGGCCAGGGTACGCTTCGAGGAGAGGCGGCAGGAGCGACTCCACAATGAAGCGGACGGCCTCCGTATTGGGCCAGTAATGCAGCGTGCCATGAAACATGAGGAGCGGAACGTCCTCGGGGATGCCAAAACGTCCTCGGATGCCCTCCCCATCGGCACGCTGAAAGCGCTCCAAGTCCACGCCGTGGGGGATCACCGTGATGGCATCGGCGGGTGTACCGGCGGACACCATGCGGTCTTTGTCATCCTGACTTACCGCGATGACGTCATCGACCCGACCGAGCACCCACTGCTCAGCACGACGAATGTGCTCGATCTCATGACCAAACTCGGCGAGGCGGTCCCACTCGACGTTGTGTTGGACGATGCTGGAGCGCACGCCCAAGAACCTGGCCGCTATCCAAGCGGGCACACCGTAGCCCGGAAACTCCGCCTGGAAGACATCGATGTTCTCGAGCGTCCCGACGGCGATCGCCCGCATCCACCACGCGGGGTCAAGCATGGGCTGGTAGAGAAAGTGCTCCTCCGCCGGATAGCCGATCCTGGCCAAGATCCGATCGGCCCAGATCCCCGCGCTGCCAACCAGAGGCCACTCTTCTGCCGCTCGCGTTCGTTCCGGAAACGGCCGTCGACTGACGCCGCTCGAATCAAAGCGAAGGTAGCTCTCTCGATCATCCGTCACGACAAAGCAAACGCCATGAATCGTCGCGAGCGCCTCCGCGGTCCGCACGATCTTCACAGCTGCACCGTGATCGGTCGGGAAAAGGTCCCCACGGGTGAGTATGCAAATCCGCACGATGGCGCCGTCTCCTCTGTGGCTCCATCGCAGCATATCGGGTCCTGAGCCGCCATGAGGGAAGGAGACCACTGAATGGTGGTTCATTTTGTGGTGGCTGTCTGCCAGTCAGGGCCATAGGATGCGATCCACATTTGCTGTTGGAGGACTCCATGGGTCTGCTTGAAGGAAAGGTCATTCTCGTCACTGGCGCTGGAAACGGCATCGGCCGATGCCACGCGCTCGCTCTTGCTGCGGAGGGCGCTAAGATCGTGGTCAACGATCTCGGCGGCTCGCGCCATGGTGAGGGTAACGACAACTCGGCAGCGTCCAAGGTTGCTGAAGAAATCAAGGCCGCAGGCGGCGAGGCTGTTCCCAACTTCGACTCCGTGACGGACCCCGACGGAACCGACAGAATGGTCGCCGCAGCGATCAACACTTGGGGCCGGCTGGACGCGGTCGTCAACAACGCCGGCATTCTCCGCGACGTGACCTTCAAGAAGATGGAGGACGCCCAGTGGAACTTGGTCCTCGATGTGCACCTGAACGGGACCAAGAACGTGTGCAAGTCCGCCCTATCCGCGCTGCTGGATTCGGCGGGGACTCATGGCCATGCCGCCATCATCAACACCACGTCAATGAGCGGCATGATCGGCAACTTCGGACAATCAAACTATGGCGCCGCCAAGGCGGGAATCTACGGCTTCACCCGCGTGCTCTCCATGGAACTCCGAAAGGCAGGTGTCGCAGCCAACTGCATCGCGCCCGTCGCAAAGACACGCATGACCGACGACATCGACATGGTCGATGATGCGTGGACTGCTGAGCAGATCAGCCCCATCATCGTCTACCTCGCGTCCGATCTATCCAAGGGGGTCACCGGCAAGACCTTCGGCGTGCAGGGCCAGCGACTCCACCTCTACGAAGTCCACACGAATGATGGTGTCGAGAAGGACGGCTCGGATCTCTGGACGGCCCAGGAAATCGCCGACCAAATGACGGCCATCTGCGCCTTCGAAGAGGCGGCACCAGCCGCCGGCTCAGGGGACCAGATCTCCGAGGCCTTCAGCTTCTTCAACGCCGGCTTCAAGCCCAGTGCTGTGCCCGGATGGACAGCGAACATTCAGTGGAGCGTGAAAGGCGGCACCGACCAGACCATCATCATCAGCGGTGATGAATGTACGGTGAAAGCCGGCCTTGAGGGCACGCCGACCTGCACGGTGAAGATTCCCGCCGACGTCCTCATCGCTCTGCTCACGGGAGAGATGGATGCACAGAAAGTCTTCATGACAGGCAAGGCCTCTGCGGACAACATGGGCGACTTGATGAAGATGGCGATGGCCTTCGACTTTGAGAAGGTCGCTCAGGCCTTTGCGGCTGCGGGGGGCAGCGAGGACCTGGTCACCAAGGTCTTCTCTCACTTCCCCGCCGGATTCAAGGCCGACGCCGTCCCCGGATGGAGTGGAAACATGCACTGGGTGGTCAAGGGCGGCACCGACCAGACCCTGACCATCGCAGACGGCGTCTGCACCACCAAGGAGGGGCTCGATGGTGTCCCCACCTCCACCGTAAAGATCCCTGAGGACGTGCTCATCTCCATGTTCAAGGGTGAGCTGGACCCTCAGAAGGTCTTCATGACAGGAAAAGCCACCGCAGATGACTTTGGCGATCTCATGAAGATGGGCATGGCCTTCGATTTCGACAAGATTGCCGAGGCCGCGGGCTTCAAGGGCGAGGCAAAGGAGGCTCCGACCGCGTCAGAGGACACTGGGCCACGCTCATGGCCCGTCGGCAAGCGTTATGACGGGGGTCACTTCCTGGTGTCACCCGAGCACATTGCGATGTACGCCAGCGCAACGAACGACACCAACGACGCCTACGACGGCGCTGCCGCCATCGCACCTCACATGCTGCACACCCGCATGTTCAAGGAGTGCATGTTTCAAATCGCGACTGACCCTGAGCTGGACCTCGATCTGCTCCGGCTCGTCCATGGTGAGCACGATGCGACCTTCCACCGCCCTGTCAAGCCTTGGGACTTGATGCAGGTACGGGGTGAGCTCATCTCCGTCGATGAGAAGTCGAGCGGCCTCTTGGTGACCTCTAAGATCTACGGCTTCGTCGATGGCGAGGTCGCCGTTGAGGCCAAGACGGCCTACTTCATCCGGGGCAAGAAGAAGCCCTCTGCCGAAGGGGAGTCCAAGCCGGCTGCGCCCAAGCCCCCTCCCGCAGAGCCACCCTCGCCTGACTACGAGGTGCAGTTCAAGGTCGATGACGACCAGTCTTATCGCTACGCCAAGGCGAGCCTGGACGACAACCCCATCCATGTCGATCCCGACACAGCCAAGGCCGCCGGACTGCCCAACGTCATCCTGCATGGGCTGTGCACCATGGCGATGAGCGGAAAGTCTGTCGTTGACACTCTTGCGGACGGCGACCCTCGCCGTCTCAAGCGACTGGGTGTGCGCTTCGCGAGTCCTGTGTTCAACAGTTCGCAGCTCACCACTCAGGGCTGGAGGACCGAGAGCGGCTCAAGCTTCATTGTTCGAGATGAGAGCGGAAAGGTTGTCATCGCCAACGGCGTCGTCGAGCTTCAGTAGTCGAACCCCGTCGAAGCAAGCGCCATGACAACCACTGGTCGAATCCTACGCGACGGCGCCACCGGCATTGTGGTGGACCTGCAGCGCGCACCCGTTCGTTCCAACTTAAGCTTTGGACCCGCCCTCGCCGCGATGGCGGCCATCGAAGCGGGGGCTGCGGCGAACCTCAGCGAGGGTCGTCGGGTCGGCCACTACTGGCTACGAGATCCGAGCCGGGCGCCAACCCCAGAGATCGGTCGTGCAATCGAGGCATCTTGGGCCGCGATTGAATCCATCGACGCTTCAGGGCTCGATACCGTGTTGCTCGTCGGCATCGGCGGCTCGGCGCTCGGGCCCGAGCTTGTTTTCGACGCGCTGGGTGCACCCTCCGGGCGACGTCTCGTCGTGCTCGACACCGTCGACTCTGCCGGTGTTCAGCGAAAGCTCGACTCGGTGACGCCATCCAAGACGTTGGTCATCGTCGCCTCAAAGAGCGGGTCGACATCGGAAACGCTCACTGGACTCGAGGCCGTGGAGGCCAGGTACCGTGAGGCTGGCGTGCCATTCGACGAGCACGCCGTCGCTATTACCATGGCAGGCACACCCTTGGCTCATCGAGCCTCGACGTGGCGCGCCACGATTCCGCTCTGGCCCTGGGTCGGCGGACGCACCAGCATCACCAGTGCCATCGGCTTGCTGCCGATGCACCTTCTCGGACTCGACACCCGCGCATTCTTGAGCGGGGCTTCTGCTATGGATGCCTGGACGCGACGGGTACCGGAGGCCAACCCGGCCGCCCAGCTGGCCGCCCTCTGGGCCACCCCAGAAGTCCATACCGCAGCCTTCTTCCCTTATGCGGACGCCCTGCGATTTCTGGGACGGTATGCGCAGCAGTTGGTAATGGAGTCGCTCGGCAAGACCCACGACCGGCAAGGCGCCGAGGTACGAACAGGGCTTACCGTGGTCGGCAACAAGGGAAGCGCCGACCAGCACGCACTGATCCAACAACTCCGCGGCGGGCCTCGCGGCGTGGCTTGTCATTTCATCTCGGCGACCCAAGCGCGTCTACCCAGCCCCGAGCTCCAAGCCGCATCCGACCTCCAGTTCTCGCTCATGTCGGGTACACAGCATGCGCTCGCTGAGGTGGGTCAGCCGGTGGTGTCCATTCACCTTCCCTCTCTCAATGAAGCCTCGCTGGGCGCACTCATTGCCCTGCTGGAGCGCGCGGTCGGGCTCACGGCCGAGCTCCTCGACATCAACGCCTACGACCAACCCGGTGTTGAGGCTGGAAAGGTCGAGGCTCGCAACCAACTCCAGCTGGTCGGCCTGGTCGAGACAGCGCTGACGGCGTCGCCATGCAGCGCACGTGACATCGCGTCCCGCATGGGGCTTGAGCCAGCCACGGTATGGCGCATCTGTTCGCACCTTGAAGGCCAAGGCAGGGCGATCAGGGAGGTTGCGACCGCTCCCGTCGATGACCTCTTCAGCAGCCGTAGTGCTGCAAAGGTGTGACGTTCGACACAGGCCCCGCAAGAGAGACCCTCAGCGCACGCCAACCTGGCCATACGGATCGACGAAAAAAAAGGTTTAATGCCTTCTTTTGATAGAGCTTGATCGGCGTCAATTTATCGACATGCCACGGTGTTGAATCCGCTCCTGAGCGGTTAGGACCCCCTCGCACTCCCCACCAAGAGGTTCCATCATGGGTGTCTACAAGGCGCATTACATCTGGCTCGACGGGCAAAAGCCCACTGCAAAGATGCGAGGCAAGACTCGCATTATTCCGCTCGGAGAAGAGCCCCCTATCTGGGGCTTTGACGGCTCAAGCACAGAACAGGCGGTCGGGCATGCCTCGGACTGCGTCCTCAAGCCCGTTTTTGTTTGTCCAGATCCCGTTCGGGGTGGCGCCAACAAGTTGGTGCTCTGCGAGGTCTTCAACACCGACATGACGCCTCACGAGTCCAACACTCGCGCAAAGCTTCGAGCCATCGCTGAGCAAACGGCCAGCGAGGAGCCGTGGTTCGGTATCGAGCAAGAGTACACCTTCTTCGACGGTGCACGGCCGCTCGGCTGGCCAAAGAATGGCTTTCCAGCGCCCCAAGGCGGCTACTACTGCGGCGTCGGTGCTGACGAGGTCTTCGGTCGTGAGATTGTCGAGGATCACCTCGATGCTTGCCTCGCGGCAGGTCTGGCTATCTCCGGCATCAATGCTGAGGTCATGCCCGCCCAGTGGGAGTTCCAGGTCGGTCCGGTTGGCGCTCTCGAGGTCTCCGACCAGCTGTGGATTGCTCGATGGCTCCTTTACCGCGTCGCGGAGGACTACGGCGTCTCAGCCACACTTCACCCCAAGCCGGTGCTCGGTGACTGGAACGGCGCTGGAGCCCACACCAACTTCTCAACCAAGGCCATGCGCGAGAGCTACGCCCCCATCATTGCGGGCTGCGAAGCGCTCGGTCAGCGAGCGGACGAGCACATCGCGAACTACGGAGCGAACATCGAGCTTCGTCTCACTGGCGATCACGAGACGTGCTCCTACAAGGAGTTCAAGTTCGGGGTCTCCGACCGTGGTGCGTCCATACGGATTCCGTGGATGGTTGAGCGAGACCAAAAGGGGTACCTTGAGGACAGAAGGCCCAATGCAAACTGCGACCCCTACCTCGTGACTCGACTCATCCTCGAGACGGTCTGCGGTGTGCGCTAAGCGATAGCCGCCAAGAGCAAGGGGCCCCACCACGGCACGGTGTTGGGGCCCTTTTTCATGTCTCAAACCGCCGAGCCCCATCACGCGAAACGCAGAGAGCCACCCCGCGTGCAGCCGCGAGGTGGCTCTCGAGTGTGGAGGCCGAGCGGTGTGCCCGGCCTCGAGCACCTACGCGCTACTCTGTGGTCCCCTTGGTGTAAGAGGTGCCGCCGAAGGTGATCTTGAACTCCGCGCGACGATTTTGGCTGTATGCACTCTCATCAGTTCCCGAAGAGAGCGGACGCTCCTCGCCGTAGCTGACGGCACGCAGGCGACTCGATGAGATACCGTTCGACTGCATGTACTGGATGACCTTGTTCGCTCGGCGTTGACCGAGGGCCATGTTGTACTGCGTGGTGCCGCGCTCATCCGCGTGCCCCTGAACCTCAACCTTCATGTCGCTGTGCTTGTTCATCATGGCAATGTTGCCTGACACAGCGGCCTGGGCGTCCGACCTCAGGCTGCTCTTGTCATAGTCGAAGAACGCGCGGGCCATGTTCTCCACAGGCGGCGGAGGCGGTGGCGGTGGCGGTGGCGGTGGTGGTGGCGGAGGAGGAGGAGGAGGAGGCGGTGGCGCTTCCTTCTTACAGCCGGTCTGCGTCATGACGGTGACCGTGCCTACAGAGAGCATCATCGCAAGAGCCAGGGCTTTGCTTCGGGTCATGGGGGTTTCTCCAAGTTGGAATAGTGGCCTAAGCGGTGGGAGCGGGATTGACAATGCACGGAGTGGTCGATTCATTCCGACCTTGTCATTACCAGCTATGGATGAAACGGATCCATGAGTCAAGATGTCGCGGAGAAACGATGAACGTACCCACTGAAATTCTTCAAAACTGGCCTCAAACTCAGATCATGAGCGCATCAAAAGACGGGGGACTTATCAACGACACCTACATCGTGGGAAGGCCACCGACGGCCATTCTCCAGAGGGTCAACCCTATCTTCCGGCCAGAAGTTCACTTTGACATCGAGGCGATCACGGCTCATCTCGCGTCTCGGGGCATGATGACGCCGCGGCTCATTCCCACCCAGTCCGGCGAGCTGTGCGTTCCGACCGACACAGGCGCGTGGCGCATGCTGACCTTCGTCCCCGGCACCACTCACCACACCATCGGCTCGCTCGCCCAGGCGTCCTCTGCGGCGGCGCTGGT
>CAZKOI010000117.1:0-9460 GCA_964554315.1 uncultured Enterobacterales bacterium
CGCCGACTGGTCCTACGACTATGGGGACTGTGAGTCGAGCGGCGGAGGGACCGATAGCGCCTGCTCCGGTGACGAGGTCGAAGACTGCAACGGCGTCTGCTACGCGGAGTATCTGATACTGGGCTCTATCGGTGATGGCTACTGCGACGATGAGTCCGACATCTTTCCCGACCTTGACTGTGCCGACTGGTCCTACGACGGCGGTGACTGCGGCTCCTCGGGTGGCGGGGACGGTGGGGGCGGTCCACCCGCGGAGTGCTCGGGTACCTACCTGGGGTCCGATACTGGCGAGGTGGCGACGGGTAGCACAACCGGCGCGGCCAGTACCTACTCGCCTTCGTGCGGTTCCTCGTACTACGAGGCGAGTGACGTCGCGTTCTTCTGGTATCCACCGGTGACGGGGCCTTACGTGATTGATACCGATGGGTCGGCCTTCGACACGGTGCTCGCCGTCTACGAGTCGGACTGCTGGACGGAGCTCTACTGCAATGACGACGCCCTGGGCGCGGCGACGACCACATCGGCGCTAGAAGGGCACTTCTCGTCCGGCTCAAGCTACGTCATCGTCGTGGATGGCTATGGTGACTACTCGACGGGGACTTATGTCTTGAACATTAATCCCGCCGGGGTCGGCAAATAAGGCCCGCCGGCAGCGTCCGTCCGGGCGCTCTTCCTTTCAGTGAGTCCCGAAGAGCTTGTCCCAGAAGAAGGTGGTGAACCCGTACTTCTTGTCGGGGTTGTTGAAGTGGTGGTTCATGTGGTGCGCGCGGATCTTGATGAGTCGCTTGTTCTTGAGCTTCACATGGTGCGTCGCGTAGTGGGTGAGGTCGTAGTTGATGTATCCCGCCAAGAATCCCGCGAAATGGGCCCAGGTCCAGGTCGGGTCAAACCAGGTGTTGAGGCCGACCGCGATGCCCTCAAATCCGACCCAGAACACCGACGCAATCGCGACGCCTGCAGCGGGGGGCATGACCAGACGGTAGGGGTCGTCGATCCAGGTGTGGTGGCACCCATGAATGATGAAGTGGAAGCGCTGGCCAAGCTTGTTGTCGGGCTCCCAGTGGAACACCGTGCGATGCAGCCAGTACTCTGAGAATGACCACACCACGACGCCGATCAACGCCTGAAAGAGGGCCACGGGCCAGGCGACTCCCATCCAGCCGATGCTGTAGACAAAGAGGCCCATCACTACTGGGCCCCAGAAGAGGGGAATGGTCCACCAGGGTGTACGCGAGAAGAAGTCGACGAAGTCGGACTTGAACATCCGGGGAGACTCGGGTCGCGCTGAGAGCATGTCACCTCCTACGGGAGCCCACTTATCCGTTTTTTGCAGCCATTGCGTGACATGCCTGCGACGCCAGATAGGGGAGTGCTATGCGGGTGGTCCTCTCACTATCGGTTCTTGCCATGGGCTGCGGCCCCAGCGAGAAGGAGACCTATACAGACCTGGTCTGCACGGCGGACGTGGGGCTGGATGATGCGACCACCGAGCAGGTCCTCGGGCTCGACGCAGCGAACTGTTACCGCGCGCTGATGGGCCTTGAGCCGGGAGTGTTAGGACTGGAGATCAACACCGCAACCCAGTGGCATGCGGAGTACATGGAGCGGAATGGCCGAATTTCGCACCAAGAACAAGCGGGACGGTCCGGGTTTACCGGCGAGTGGGTGTGGGACCGTATCGACGCTGCGGGACGTCCCCTCGGGGCTGGCGAGATGGTCTCCGAGGTCGTCGCGAGCGGCTACACGCCTGCGGGTGCGGTCGACGGTTGGATGCAGACGGTCTACCACCGCATGCCCTTTACGCTGCCCGCATGGATCGAGATCGGCTTTGGTCAGGAAGGCGAGTACTCGAGTATGAGCTTTCTCACCGGATTCCCGGCAGGAATTCGGACGGGCGTGATCTACCCGGCTGATGGGCAGGTTGAGGTCAACCCTTCATTTCAGTCGGATTGGGAGTCCCCCGATCCCGCGCCCGACCACGGGGAGGTGGGGACCCCCATCACCGTCACCGTGACCGACGAGCAGACCTCGACGTCGGACAATGACCCCTTCAACACGCGTCTTGTGTCTGGAACCTTAGTGGATAGTGCCGGCACGGAGGTCGAGATCATGGTGGCGGATCCTAGCACTGACCCGAGCCTGTACCAGATGGTCATGCTCCTCCCCGTTGAGCCACTGCAAGCGACGACGACGTACACCGCGACAGTGGTGGTATCGTGGATGGGCAGCGAGGAGATCTTCGAGTCGACCTTTACGACGGCAGATTCAGTCGCCGAGTAGCTAGTCTTCGCTCTCGAGGGCTTGAAGAGCGGCCTCCTCTTCATCGATGAAGACCCGATTTCTCTCAGCGAGGCGACGGCCTGTATCAAGTACGCCTTGGAGGTCCGTGAGGAGCCCGTAGACCATCTCACGGCTGTCGGGGTTGCGCTGGACCATACTGAGCAGCATCTGAATGCTCTTGCCGATCGCCACCTCCTTTGTCTTCCAGTCGGCCTCGTCCGAGCCAACCTTGGCGCGTGACGCGGCGATGTGGGATCTCAGCACGCTGAGAACAGCGGCACCAGAGCCACCATCAGATCCGCTGCCGGGTGCAGCATCGATGCTTTGCTGCGCTTGGTCCAATGCCGCCTCTGCCTTGGCCAGCTGGGCGATGAGTTGGTCCTTCTCGGCCTCAAGCGCCTCGGCAGCCGTCTGAGCGGAGACTCGAAGGGCATCAAGGTCCGCCACGGATTGATCGCGGTCTCTGACCGTGTCTTCGAGCTGAGCGCGAAGCTCACCATGCTCCCTGAGGGTGTCGTTGAGCTTTGCCTCGAGGCCGGCGCGCTCTCGGGTCCACGCCGTGTCCTTGGATGCGGCCCCGTCAGATGCCTCCGCCAACTGTTGTCGCACCTGGTTGAGATCGGCCTGAAGTTGGTCCGCTCTCGACGTCTGCGCTCGGGTGGCCGCCTCGGCCTCCTGAGCTCGCGCCTCCAGTCTCGCGTGTGCGGCGCTCGCCGATGAGCTGACTTCCTCTCGTTCGGTATTGGCCGCGGTGATACTGGCTTGAAGACCTTCAACGACCGAGCGAGCCTCGACGAGCGCGGACTCAAGGTTCGATGACTGGGCTTGACTCTCGCGTAGCTCTTGCTCAAGTCGCTCCTTTTCTTCAATGAGAGCGCGGGCTTCTTCCCGTGAGGTCTGCAGGGATGCCGTGTGCTCTTCACAGGCCTGCTTAGCCGCATCCAGAGCGGCAGTCGCTCTTCTTGAGGCATCTTCAGAGGACTCTGCTGCTCGCGCGTGAGCGGCGATGAGCTGGTGCTCAGCAGCCTCCGCCGCTTGCCGGGCGTCGTCGCGCTCTCGTCGGAGCTGGTTGGCGCCGTCAGAGGACGCTTGAAGCTTCGATGCGGCCTCCTCCAAGGTGCTTTGCGCTCTAGCGAGCTCGTCTCTGCTGGACGCCAACTCTGTTGCTTGCTCGGTAAGCTGCGTCTTCAGGGATTCTAGCTCTGCGCTGATTGCTTGATTGGTCGCGGAACGCTCCAACAGGGCTGCGCTTAGCTCGTCATGAGCACTCTCGGCCTCGAGCAGTCGCGCCTCGAGGACCGCCACCCTCGCATTTCCGCTCTCCTCGGTGGTCTCAAGCGCTGACGTCGCTTCCTCGAGGCGAACCTCGAGCGCGGCCGCCCGCTCGCGCGCCTCCTTCGCCTGGGCAGTGGCCTCGTCACGCTGATGATGGGCCTCGTCAACTTGTCGCGCAAGATCGGTGGCGCGGGTGTTTGCTTCCTCAGTGAGCGCTCGTACCTGCTCGGCAGCCGACTCCGCTTGTTGCGAGAGCACTCGAAGCTCGTCGGCATGCCGCTCAGCGGCTTGGTTGGCCGCATCCCTGGCTTGCTCCAGCTGGACGATGTGGCCCCGAGCGTCTGAAAGCTCAGCCTCGAGGGCAGCAGCGTGCTCTGAGGCGGCCTGCCGCTGTTGAGCCAGCTGAGCGTCGAGCCCCGCGTGTCGCTCAGCTGCCGCTTGTGCAGCCGCTTGCATTTCCCCACGAATTTGGTCGGCAAGCCCAGCGGAGTGCTCGAGCTGCTGTTCGAGCTGCCGTGTACGGGTCTGCGCTTGTTGAGACTCGTCTCTCGACCGCTGCAGGTCATCGGCGAGTTTGTCCATCTCTTCTTGAGCCCGAATCAGCGTCGCCGCAGCATCTGCCGCTGCTGCGCGAGCCTCCTCAGTCTGCGCTTGCTGGTGACCCAGGTCGGCCTCAAGCCCCGCGACAGTCTCGAGGGCTTGAGCGTGATGTTGCTCTTTCTCACGGAGTGCGGCTTCGGTCGTCGCAGCAGCCTCTGAGGCCCTGGCGATCTCCTCGCGAGCGGCGCTCTGTGCCGCATGGGCCTCGTCCTGAGCGACTCGGATCGCGGCATCGAATGCCGTCTGCCGTTCTTGCATTGCCTCCTTGGCCTGATGGCGCTGTTCCTCGAGTGCTTCCACCGCGGCTGCGCTCTCGCGCTGTGCGTCAACCAGTGCCTGCCTCAAGCCCTCGAGCGCTTGGAGGTGTTGAGCGGCAGTCTCTTGGGCCTCTTGGAGGGTGGCGGCTGACGATGCAAGGGCCTCCACGTGAGCCTGCCGCTCCTCCGCCAGCTGCTGGCTAATCTCCGCAGCTTCACGTTCGGCGGCTTGGGCGGTTGCCTCCACCTCGTGGAGGCGTCTCGCAATGTCGGAGGCTTCAGCCAGCGCAGCCGCCCGATCGCCCTCCGCTGTCTCGAGAGCCCGACGGGCCTCGTCCGCCACAGCCTGGGCCGTCTCGGAAGCTTGCTGAGCCGTTGAGGCCGTCTGCTGTGCGATCTCTGTGTTGATCCTGGCTTGATCGAGGCCAGACCGAAGCGCACTGACCTCGCCCTCGGCCTTCGCTCTTGCGCTGTCCGCATCGTTGATTCGGGTCTCAAGCGTCGTGACGAGGGTGGTGGCGGCTGCGGCGGCCTCTCGCTCGGAATGGACAAGGGCCATGGCTTCGTCCGCACGCGCCTGTGCAGACGCGCACTCGGCGCGGAGCTTTGTGCACTCATCCTGGGCATCCGACGCTGTGGACTGTGCGGCATTGAGGGCGTGGGCTTTCTCTTCCAACGAGCCCTCGAGCATAGCGACCTGTTGCCTAGCGTCATCGAGATCGGCGAGCGTGGACTGGAGGCGCGCCTCGGCCGAAGAAGCTCTCGCCTCGGCCGTGCTGAGTTCGTCGCTTGCCGTGCTGGCCCGTGCCTTTGCCGCCTCTGCTGCCTCATCGGCTCGCCTGCGAGCAGTCTCAGCGACCGCGGCACGCTCTTCAAGCGCTCGGTCTAACTCGCGTCGGAGTGTGGCGATCTCGGCGTCCTTTTCGCGCTTCAACGTGTCCAGTTGGTCAACCAACCGATCGCGCTCAGCGCGAACCGTGCGCATACGCTCAGCGTCGGCCTTTGCACGTCCCGCCGCTTGCGTCCGTAGAGTCTCCAGCTCCTCCGTCAACGGTTGGCTTGTCGGGGTCGGCGATGGATGGCTCTCATCCTGAGGCGGCGGGCTTGGCGGTGTCTCATTCTTGATGTGCGAGGGCGGCGCCGCACGGAGCCGCTCGGCCAGGGCTTCACTCAAGAAGTCACCGTTGATTGGACGCTTGACGGTCAGGCATGGCGCCCCTTGATGGAACCACAAGTCCACCAGCATGCTCATGTCTGAGCCATCGGTCACGGCAATGATCTTGGCCAGGGGATAGGCCTCCCGAAGACGGGCCGTCGCACCCGCATTGTCGGGATTGTCCAAATCCACGAAGACCAGGTCGGGGGGCGAATGGGCCGACGAAGTGAGTGCGGCCGATAGGTCCTTGCTGACGACGAAGCGGGCGTCGCTGCTGGGGCCCCGGGCTCTCCAGAAGCCCTCAACGTTGTCTTGGTGACTCACCACCAGCACGTTCAGGCTCACGCATCACCTCGTGTGAGCTTCTTGAGAGCTTGCTTTGCCCACGTGTTCTCGGGACGAATGCGCCTCAGGCGCTGAACCAACACACGAGCAGTGGCGTTGTCGCCTTTGGCCATCAAAATCTTGGCCAGGTACTCGTGCCCGCCGGGATGACGGTCATCGAAGGTGAGGGCGAGGCGGAGAAACTCTTCGGCATCGCCGTTCTTGGCGCCTTGGAGGTTCCAGGTGGACCACCCGAGATCGGCCATGATGTCGGGGTCGGAAGGATGGTCGACCCGCAGGGCTTTGAGCGCGGTCAGGGCCTCGCGATATTGGCCGCGGCCCATCAAACCTCGCGCCTCACGGAGTGCGGGGTTTTCCTCTGGCTCCTTGGCCTGCTCCGCCGGTGTGGCGGCACCCGGGGAAGGCGCCACTGCAGCCGTCCTCAGATCGCCGACGAGCGGTGCGCGCCCCTGCGCATGGCGCTGGTCATACTCGGCCCGGTGCTCGGCTTCGGTCAGCGTTCGCCAGACGAGCTGCACACCGGCGAGGAGTTCATCGATCTGAGCACTCTGTTCCGGAGGCAGCTGTCGCTGTTTGCCCGGAAGCCTCCAGCGGCGAGCGAGGCCCTTGCACTTGCGGTCGATCTCTTCAGAGGTCGCATCGCTCGACAGTCCAAGGAACGCGTAAAAGTCTCGTCCCATCCGTCGCCGATGAGTCGCCTGAATCTGCTCGTCGGTCATGGGAGGACGCCGTCTCTTTGGGCTCTCATCGCCCGAGGTCACACCTCGTGAGGCCGAGGGACTACTGCTTCTCCTCGATGGGGTTGGCACGCTTGGTTCGAGGGATTGCTGGCCTTGAGCGGACGACGGTGGCGCGACATAGGTGCTTGCACTGCGCACGGCCTCTTCCAAGAACGTGTCGTGCGGGCGTCCCTGTCGGTGAGTGAGACCCGTTGTCTCTAACAGCCACAGCAGCTTCACCAAATCGCCGGTCACATCGGGTATGGCTCGAAAGATGTCTTCGATGGAGCACGCAGAGCCCATGACATCGACGAGGCCGACAAATGCGGGATCGAGACCAAAGGATGGGAGCAGCACCTTGCAGATCGGGTCGGGTGCGATCAGTCCACCCTCAGCAGCGGTGATATGCGAAAAGGCGGTGTCTGCAGGGATGTGGCGCTGGACGGCGGCCCAGAGTCTGGCCATGAGGTCGAGGTCGGGGATGAGTTGTGGGTCGATGGTGGCCGCATCTAGGCTTGGCTTGGCCTCGAATCGCCACTCGCCGCGGGGCCAGCTCAGCGGGGTTACCGCTTGGTCGGCCAGGCCGGTCGATGGGGGCGGGCTGGGCTTGGAGTCGGTCTCAAAATGGGTCGACAGTGGTCGTCCGCCTAGGAAATGAGTCCGACAGCTCTTTCCCTCAGACTGAGTGGTCAGTACACCGGTTTGCCGGTCGCGGAAGAGCACCAACACGAGCTGGACAAAGGTCTCGGGCGTGTGGCGACCGGAGACTGTGTTTGCGTCACTTGTCGGTGCCACTTCGCACCCCTCCCCATCAGCCCGCAACCCCCGCGGGCATCGCATCATACGACATCAAACCCGCAGCGTGGGGCTGCCGAGACCAACTTCTGTCCTGGTCTTCGTTTGTGGTCACCCGGTGGGTCCGATCCGCGCCATCGTTCGCAAGGGGACAGTTGGATGGAGGTGCTGTCTGGCGAGCGTCCGCTCACGACGGTAGCTAGCTGTGATGCAGAATTCTCACCACCGAGGGTCTTCAAGCAACGGGCGCTGGCTAGCGGGCTGTGGGGCTGCTTGTGGCGCCCTCGCAGCCTTCGTCGCTCAAGGACCGTTGGCGGGGATACCGCATGTGACCGATGAGGTCGCGTATACACTGCAGGCCCGTCTCTTTGCCGCGGGCATGCGGGTCGGTCCCCCTGCGGACAACGCCAGCATGTGGTTGATGCCGTTCTGGAACAACGAAGGGCCCATGTTCAGTCCCTTCCCGCCGGGTTGGCCTGCGCTTCTTGCCGTCGGTGAGCTGTTCAACGGTGCGGCGTGGGTCAATCCGCTGATTGCGACGCTCATTCCCTTGGTCGTCTACCGAGTCGCAGTCTGTGTTTCCGATGCCTCTGTGGCTCGCGTTGCGGCATTGTTGGCGGCGTTCTCGCCAGGGATTCTGATCCTAGCGGGGTCGAGAATGTCACACACCTCCGTTCTGGTGGCGCTCGGCATTGTGATGGCCGCTTCACTGGGTGACCAGTGGCTGCGCTGGGGGCTCGGAGGGCTCGCCGCCGGCTATGTGGTCTTGGCCCGTCCGTTTGACGCCGCGCTCTTGGCGGCACCCTTGCTGCTGTACGGGCTGCCAAGAGCGCGGCGAGAGGGCGCGATGGGTTGGTGGCTGGCACCGGCCGGGTTCGGTGCGATCGTTATCCTCGTCGACAACGCGCTCCTGACAGGCAGCCCATGGACCTTTCCGATGTCCGCTTGGTATGACGCCTGGCAAGAGCGTCCCGGATGCAATGGGCTAGGTTTTGGAGCGGAGATCGGCTGCGCGCCCACGCTCGGCTCTCTAGGCCATACCCCGAGCAAGGCGATTCGTTTGGCCGGAGAAGCGATGGTTCGCCTTGATCGGCAATTACTCGGCATACACGGTGGCTTGATCATGGCAGTGGTTGGCTTGATTAAGCTCCGTGACAGGCGACTCGTGGCTTGGATGGGACTCGTCGTCTTGGGATACGCGCTCTATTGGAGTCCAGGCCGGGCCTACGGCGCCCGCTTCTACCACCCCCTCTACTTGGTCCTTCCGATTCTGATGGCCGTGCCGTTGGCGCGCGCTCGCCTCCTGTGGACGACGCTGGGTGTCGCCAGTGTCTGCACGTGGGGGCTGAGCCGGTCACTGCCGGACCTCGCAGATCGCTATTGGTGTGTCGACGACGGGCTGGCTGAGCTGTTGCGCGAGGCGAACGTGAGGGAGGGGGTCGTCTTTGTCCGTGGTGAAGGGCATCGCGCGACGGGGTGGCCAAGCCTCGGCGTTGATGGCTTCCGTTGTGACCCGATGCTTGAGGCCGGAGATGGATGGGGGCTCGCCGACCCGAGCACGATGGCGGGCGGCCTCCAGATACGCCACGCATTGCCTGATCGCGCGAGCACAGAAGCATTCATGAAGGCCCATCACCCTGGCGTAGAGGCCTGGCTCGTGCTCCATGACATCTCGGAAGACCGACGAGAGCTGCGAGCGCTCGGGATCCTCGCCCCACGTTGACAACCACCTTGCAGACCACACCTAAGGGGCAGTGTAGGTTGGCCATGGAGGTTCTACATGTTGTCGAAAGTACTCACTGCCATGCTCTTCATCGGATGCGGTTCGGGGGAGGGGAAGCTTGGCGCCGACACAGGTGCTCCTGCCCTGAGTGACCCGAGCGCTGACCCAGACACAGGCGTTAGCCAGGACTCCGGCGGTGGAGCGAGCGAGTTGGACCCGACGCTTCCCGAGGTGACTCTGTCCAGAATGGGCATGCTCGCACATCTCGAGGCGCTCATGGCCGTCGCCCAGGCGAACGATGGTCATCGAT
>CAZKOI010000118.1:0-9408 GCA_964554315.1 uncultured Enterobacterales bacterium
GCTGACCATCGGCGGCGGTTCGGGAGGACCATCACTGCTTCCGTTGCTGGAGTCACCCCCTTCGTCTTGGAGGTAGTGCTTCTCTTTGTAGGCCATTGCTACGGGGATGAACACCACGGCGGTGAAGAGCATGCAGACGGCGAAGAAGTTGTAGTAGTCCGCCCCGGCGAGCTTAGAGGTCCCGTCTGGGTTTTGGATGAACATGTTGACCACAGCGACGAAGGCATTCCCGAGCGAGACGCTCATGAGGAAGAGCGCCAGCACCAAAGACTTCATGGTCTTTGGTGCTTGGGTGTACGAGAATTCGAGGCAGGTGATGCTGACCAGCACCTCCGCAGCGGTCAGCACCAGGTACGCAAAGAGCTGCCATGCAATGTTGACCTCGACGCCTGCTGCAAGCTGGCTCTCGATCCATGAGGGAATCAGGAATGCGGGCACCGTGATGAAGAAGCCGACCGAGATCTTACGGAGCGGTGTCAGCGCCCATGCCCGACTGATGAGCGGGTAAAGCCCTGGCCATCCGATGGTCTTCACGCCATTGAAAATGGGGATGAAGACCATGATCATGATGGGATTGATGGATTGAATCTGGCTCGGAAGCCACTCGATTCCCAAGAAGTGGCGGTTCATCAGCGGATGATCTGCCTGGAGCACCCATGCAGAGCCGGTTTGATCGAAGAGTGCCCAGAACATGGCGACGAACGCATAGATGATAGCGAGGCGGCCCAGGGCGCTCAGTCCTTCTTTGGACAGTGTCTCCTTCAGGAAGGCTTTGCCTCCGGGAGGAATGTGAATGAAGACCTTTCGCCCCATCCAAAAGAAGAGGGTGGCGAGACCCATCAGGGCCCCTGGGATGCCGAAGGCGACGTGTGGACCATAGTTGGCCAGTAGCCACGGGGTCAGGAGTGTGGACACGAAGGCGCCCAGGTTGATGGAGAAGTAGAACCACCCAAAGACCCGCTCAAGGAGGTGTCCGTTGGTCTTTCCAAACTGGTCGCCGACGTGAGCGGAGACACAGTGCTTGATGCCGCCAGAGCCGAGCGCGATGAGGCCAAGACCCAGAGCGAGCCCGAAGCGAGTCTCGTCGAGTGCGAGCGCGAGGTGCCCGGCACAATAAACGATGGAGAGCCACAAGATGGTCTTGTACTTGCCCAGAAAGTAGTCCGCGAGTAGGGCTCCCATGATGGGCGTAAAGTACACGGCTGTGGTGAACAGGTGGTAGTTGGCCTTGGCCTCATCCGGGGTCATGAAGTCCTCGGCGCCGTTCGCGTCGAGCAGGTACTTGGTCATGAAGATGATGAGGATGCCCTTCATTCCGTAGAACGAGAATCGCTCTGCGGCCTCGTTCGTGATGATGTAGGGAATGCCCTTGGGCATGTCCTTGCTGGGAACGGGCGCCGTAAGAGGAGTGTAGCTAGCCATGGGGGTTTTGCTCTCGTGGATGGGAAGAGACTAATGGAGGCTTTCGATGGCGGCCAAGAACAGCAGCCCGAGAAGCATGCCGACGGTCAATGCTCGTTTCTGGCCGCCCGGTGTCCGAATGGGGCTGTGGGTGTACAGAACATGGACGAGGGTGCCTGCCACCATGGCTTGAAAGAGCGCCATCCCCTTGATGCCAAGCATAGGAAGCGTCTCCACGCCGAGCCAGAAACCGCACACGGTGCCTGCTGCGACGATGCCGGCAGCCACCCACGCCTGACGTTGCCGCTCCGGGCCAGCCAGCATCCCGAGCATCACACCCATCGGTAGACGGTGAAGCAGGACGCCAAGCTCTAGCGCGCGGCTATGGACGCCGTCGTCGATGTGTCTCGTTGCGAGCGCACCTCCATCCATGAAGGCATGAACGGCCAAGCCTAAGGCCGCCAGCAGGAGGAAGGCGAGTGAGTCGTGATGATGATCGTCGTGGCGATGACCCCGCTCAAGGAGTGCGGGAAGGCCGGCACCGGCCGCGGCCGCGGCCACGGCCCACCCGCCTGCAGTCTCGATGCTGTGGGGCAGGAGACCCATGACCAATACACCCCCCACGCCGACCAACATAAAGCCGTCGAGCGTGGCCATGCTGGACGGCCGGCGTCTCACCACAGGGACGATGGCGACACCCAGGGCGAGGGCAACGATGGCGGACAGGATGGGGAACATTCGGAGCAGCTAACCGCTTTGGCCAGCGAGCTGCCCGAAAGTCACCGCATTGGCTCAGCGCGCGGCCGGCGCAGCCTCAGCCTCTGCTGCAGTCTCACGGGTCGTGAGCACGCCTTCGGGCATTTCCTCGAGCCAGGTGTAGGCGTCGCCCATCACCTGCTTGGTGACAGCGACCTTTGCGTCGTCGTCGTTGTTCCACAACTGGTAGAAGCGCTCCTCGACCACTCGACGGCTGTTCCTGCAGAACATCTCGGCGAGCTCGGCGGCTTGCGCGGCCCCCTCAGCGCCTCGCTTCTCCATGGCGATGGCGCGGGCGATGGAGGCGGTCATAGCGAACAACTCGTTGACCACGTCCACCAAGCGGAACAGGAAGACCTGCTTGCGCTCCATCTTCTCGCGGTAGACCATCATGCCGTGGAAGCTCTCGCGAGCCAACTTTGCGGCAGAGCGATGGATGAAGCGGAGGTCGCCCGCCCATCGACCGTACTTCAGGTAGCTCGGGGTGAACAGACCCTTGATCCACCGGGTTGGATACCACCAGGCGTAGAACAGACTGATCTTGGGGAGGGCAGCGAGCTTGTCCCCAATGCTGGACTTCGGGTCGACCATCGCACCAGCGACTTGGAGGTGCTTGTCGACGGCCTCGCGCGCCATGAGCAGGTGCATGATCTCCGAGCTGCCTTCGAAAATGAGGTTGATTCTGGAGTCGCGCATGAGGCGCTCAACGGGCATAGCGGTCTCGCCGCGAGAGAGCAGGCTCTTCTCGGTCTCATACCCGCGGCCACCCCGAATCTGCATCGTCTCGTCGATGATTCGCCAGCCTTGGTAGGTGTTCCACTCTTTGCATGCCGCGCTCTCAAGTCGCAGGTCGAGCTTCTTGTCGTTGGACAGGTTGCTCGTGAGCTTCACGATGGACTCCATCGCGTAGGTTGTCGAGGCAATGAAGGCGATCTTGTGACCCAGGCTCTCGTGCTTTCCAATCGGAACGCCCCACTGGACCCGCTCCTTTGACCAACGTCGCACCGTGTTCAGGCAGAGCTTCGAGGTACCGACGCATGTGTTGGGGATAGAGAGCCGCCCGTCGTTGAGGGTGGTGAGCGCGATCTTCAGGCCGCGACCCTCCTTTCCGATGATGTTTCCAACGGGGATCTGGACATCGGTGAACGTGATGACGGCGTTGGCAAGCGCCTTGAGCCCCATGAAGCGGCACCGATGCTCGACCTGGATACCGGCCCACTCCGTCTCCACCACGAAGGCGGAGATTTTTCCCGATTCCTCGTGCTTGGCCATGACCACCAGGAGCTTGGCGAGCGTCCCGTTGGTGCACCAGAGCTTGGTGCCGTTGAGGACGTAGTGTGATCCATCCTCCGAGAGCTTTACGCTGGTGGTCAGGCGAGCCGGATCGGAGCCGACCTCCGGTTCGGTGAGCGCGAAGGCGCTGATTTCACCCTTTGCACAGCGTGGGAGGTACTTCTCCTTCAACTCATCCGAGCCGAAGAGCTTGAGGGGTTGGGGCACGCCGATCGACTGGTGGGCCGAGAGCAGCGCGGTGAGGTTTCCGTCGACACAGCCGAGCATCTCCATCACTTGAGCGTACTCGAGCTGGTCAAAACCCAGGCCTCCGTACTCGGTGGGGATCTTCATCCCGAAGGCGCCCATCTCTGCGAGTTGCGCCACATGATCCATGTTGTATTCACCGGTGGCGTCGACTTCGACAGAATCCCAGGTGTCGCGGAGGAAGGCTTGCAGTTTGGCGAAGAACGCCTCAAACTCCGGACGCCACTCTGTACGTTCCGGGTAGGGATGAATCAGATCAAAGCGGAAGTTGCCCAAGAAGAGTTCCTTCATGAAGCTAGGGTTCTTCCACGTGGTCTCGCGCGATTCCTCGGCGACTCGGCGTGATTCTTCTTCGCTGACTTGAAGCTTGTCTTGGCTCATTTTTTTCCTTTGTCGAATGACTTGATTTGCACCGGTAACCTGTACCTGCAAACTCTGTGAATGGTCATTCATTCCAATCAGATCATGCTGGGGGTTGAAGTTCTTATCTTTCTGGCACAATATGTGCCGGGGGTTCACCGAAGTGAGCCAAGCTCTGGGGAGGAGTGAGAAATGAGAGGATTCGGTTGGGTAATTGTGGGAACGGCCCTCGCCTGGGCGTGCGGGAGCGACGAGAAGGGCGCAGAGGTGAGCTCCGAAGATCCCTGTCCCGAGGGCTATGAGTACACCGATGAGGACGGTATCTGCCGTCTCGAAGAAGAGCCTCCCGACACCGGAGATGCGGATGCTGACGCGGATGCGGATGCTGACGCGGATGCGGATGCGGATGCGGACGATACCGGAGACGCTGACGACACCGGAGATGCGGATGCGGATGCGGATGCCGACGCGGATGCGGATGCTGACGCGGATGCGGATGCCGACGCGGATGCGGATGCCGACGCGGATGCCGACGCGGATGCGGATGCCGACGGTGGGACTGAGCCCGTTGTTTCGTTCAGCGCGGTCTGGTCCGACACCATCCAGCCTCGGTGCAGCGGGTGTCATAGCGGGGCATCACCCTCGGGTGGTCTCGCGATGAGCTCGGCCTCGGCCGCCTACGACAACCTGCTGGACGGCTATGTCGTTCCAGGCTCTCCCGACGACAGCGTCCTGTATGATCGGATCACCCGCACAGGGGCCGGACGAATGCCTCCTTCAGGCGGCCTATCAGACGCTGACATCGCACAGGTGGCCGACTGGATCAGCTCAGGCGCGTCGGAATAGGCTCCTCTCCCTTTTCACGCTCCGGAGCATGAGGAATCACCTGTGGCAGGAACCCAGCAAGACATTCAGATCAATGTGAGCCCCGAGGACTTCTTCAAGGTCGTGACGGACTACGAAGCCTATCCGGAGTTTCTGGATGAGATGGAGGCCGTCCGGACCTTAAGCCGCGGCGGAGGTGTGGCGGAAGTGCAGTTCACCGTCAACCTGATCAAGCGGGTCACCTACACGCTGACACTCACCGAGGTTGAGGCAACGTCAGTGACCTGGAAGCTCAAAGAAGGCCCCTTTAAGGTCAGCAACGGCAGCTGGATTCTTGAGCGATCAGCATCTGGGGGCACCCATGCGAAGTACTCGGTCGAGGTCAAGGTAGCAGCATTCGTGCCCAAGAGTGTGTCCAGCAAGATCGTCGGCAAGACGGTGCCGGCCCTCTTGGCCGCCTTCAAGGGGCGTGCTGAGAAGCTCTACGGTGCCTAGCCGAGCCCTCGGGCTGCGCGGTGCAGCAGCGGCATGTCTCCTCGCGTGTGGAACGACGCCGCTCAAGGCAGAGGACTGCGGCGAGGGCTACGTTCGCACGGAGGACGGTCACTGCGATATCGCGCTCGACGGCTCGGACTCCGGCCTGCCGAAGGACACGGGGCCGGGTGAAGTGAGCGCTGATGTTGACGCGGACGCGGATGCGGACGCGGATGCTGACACGGACGCTGACGCCGACGCGGATGCCGACGCCGACGCTGACGCGGATGCCGACACGGACACGGACGTAGACTCCGGCCCGCCGCCAGCGGAAGGTGTCGCGATGGTGCGCATCGAGGCCGGCGTGTTCGACATGGGCTGCACCGCTGGACAAGAAGCCACAGGCTTCTGTGAAGATGACGAGCGCCCGGTTCATGCCGTGACCATCACGCGCGCCTTCTTGCTTGGCGAAACAGAGGTCACGCAGGGCCAATTCCAGGACCTGATGGGGTACAACCCCTCGCACTTCACCGTATGCGGGGCGGAGTGTCCGGTGGATCAGGTCACCTGGCATGAGGCGGCGGCGTTTGCCAATGCGCTCTCCGCGGCGGAGGGTCTTGAGGCCTGCTTCATCTGTGCTGGTGACGGCGCGACGGTGGGGTGCAATCCCGTGGTTAGCCCGTACGACTGTGAGGGATATCGGCTGCCGACGGAGTCGGAGTGGGAGTTTGCTGCTCGATGCGGGGAGGACTGGGCCTATGCGGGCTCCGACAATCCCGACGAGGTGGCCTGGCACGCACTGAATAGCGGCGAGATGACCCATCCGGTCGGTGGACTGGCGCCCAATGCCTGCGGTCTCTACGACATGAGCGGAAATGTCTGGGAGTGGACAGCCGATTGGTACTCCAGCACCAGCTACGCCGAGAGCTCGGGCATTGATCCTCTGGGTGCGGAGTTTGGGGACTCTCGATCAAAGCGAGGAGGGCCGTGGTACAGCGATCCTCGAACCGCACGCGTTGGAAACAGGGTGCCGTACTTTCCTGTTGGCATTGACGGCATCTTCGGCTTCAGAGTGGCTCGAGCCGTTGGTGACTGAGGAGGCCCGACGGCCAGCCTAGCTGCTTGAGCGCGGCGGTCCGCCTCGGTTGCCTCTGCGGCGTCTCCTCCTCCGGCGAGTCGGGTTGTCTTCACCGTCTGGCTTTGGCTTCGCAGATGACTTGGCGCTCTTTGCCGCCTCTGCACGAGCGCGCGCGCGCGCAATGGCCTCTTCTTGCGCCTTGGTCTGCTCTGCGCTCTGGGCCATCTTCTTGCGCTGGTAAGCACTCATCGGCTTGTGGCCGGCCTCTGCGGCTGCCGCCTGGATCTCTGCGATGACGCTCTCAGCGTCTGCTCTGCGATGGGCTGGCTTAAAGCGCCCGGTCAGCTCGCTCTCGGGGGTGAGCTGACCACGCTCATACAGCGCCCAGATCTCACGTCCATACTCGGTCTTCTTGAGGCTCGGCGCGAATCGCCCCAGGTAGTGCTTGAGGTTGCGGAGGTCACGCAAAAAGAGGCGCTCACTGTTCCGATTGTGGGCGGCGTCCGTTGCCTGAGGAAGATCGATGATCACCGGCCCCGAGTGGCTCATCAAGATGTTGTACTCGGAGAGGTCTCCGTGAACCATCCCGGCACACAGCATGTAGACGCACTGGCGGACAAGGTGAGAGTGGAGATCTCGGGCCTCATCCGGTCGCAGCCGAACGTCCCATAAGCGCGGAGCGGGCTGGCCTTCGGGGTCCGTGATGAGCTCCATCAAGAGTACATTGTCGCTGTAGTGGTGCGGGGTGGGAACGCGAACCCCTGCAGCGTGAAGCCGATACAAGGCGCTGACCTCCGCCTGTTGCCACTCCGCCTCGAGCAATGACTTTCCGTACCTGCTGCCCTTGGCCATGGCCCGCGCTTGGCGGGTGTTCCGGACCGTACGACCCTCGGTGTAGTCCGCCCGCTGGCGAAAAGAACGGTTCTTCGCGTCCTTGTACACCTTTGCAACACAAGGCCCATCGCGCGTCTCCACGAGGAACACGGAGGCCTCCTTGCCGCTCATCAACGGTCGCGTGACGGACAGGATGAAGCCGTCGTCGTACAGAGGGAGCAGTGGAGAAGGAACGTTCATGGTGTGACTAATATTATCGTGAGCACTCAAGAAAGGTCACTGTGGTGATACGCTGAATGGATGTCTCGGTGGTCGCCAAGAGTGTTGATCCTGGGGGCGGTGCTCGCAGGATGTGGTGCGCGGAAGGGCGACCCCTGTGCGGAGGGCTTTGTACGAGGGGAGGGTGGCCACTGTGAGCCGCTCGCCCGTCCTGAAGGCGGGGACCTCGACAGCGGGGCAGACAGTGGTCAGCCGGAGTTGAATCCCAGCGCCACTCATCCGGGCTGGTCTTTCGGTGAGGTGCAGGCCTGTGGAAACCCCGTGCCCTTGTCGTTCACCGATGCAAGCGACTTGCTTGGCTCGGGTGAAGCGTGGTCCACCCCTCACGAGGTGCCCTATGGGCCTGCTGCACTGGTTCAGGACGCAGGCGGGGGGTGGGCTGCGGTCTGGCAGCAGCCCGGTGGTATTCGCTGGAATCGGCTCGACGGTAGTCGATCGGGGGAAATCGATACGGCGTTCAATGACCGCTTCATTCCGTTCGATATCAACAACGACGGCGAAATGGATCTCGTCTACTTTGGCCTCTCGATTGCGGTGGTTTGGTCGTTTTTGGAGGACACCGCCGTCGAGGAGGTTCTGTTCAATTCGGGGACGGAAGGTGAAGTCTGTGGTTGGATTGAGCTCATCCTCGGAGACTTCTCCGGTAACGGTCTCGCGGACATTCTGGTCCCAACGGGATTTGGGTGTAGCCCCCCGCTCTATCCTCAGGTGGCGGTGCAGACGGCGCCCGGCGTGTTCTCAGAGCCGGTGACCTCAGCGCTCGATAACATTGGAGCGACCTTGGATACCGAGGTGATGGATCTCGATGGCGACGGTGATCTTGACGCGTACCTCTGCAATGACTTTGGACCCGAGAATGGGCCGAATCAGTGGCTGATCAATGATGGCTCGGGGATCTTCACGGTCGGCGATGCGCTCGGGTCAGGCGTGACGACCTATTGCATGAGTGCTGCAGCAGCAGATCTCAATCGAGACGGACGCTTAGACCTCTTTGTCGCAGGCATTGGCGATCAGTTTGCGCTTGTACGTGATGATCAGGGGTTTGTTGATCACTGGAACGCATGGGCGCTACCCACGCTCCTGTCTGCGGACCAGATGCCTTGGGGTGTGGCCGCAACGGACCTCGATAACAACGGGCTCGTGGACTTGGTTCTGTCCTCCAGCACCTTCTCTCATCTGATCGATGTGGACGGCGAGCCGACCTATGCTCACCTGCAGACCGGCCCGGGTGTGTTCGAAGAACGCTCCGCAGCGCTCGGGTTGCCGAGATCTGCCAATACGCGCGGCGTCGTGGCTCGCGATGTGAACGAGGATGGCGTGCTGGATCTGCTCATTGCGGACTACCGCCGCTCGCCGTGGCTCCTCCTCTCCGATGGTTGCACCGCCGCGTCTTGGCTGGCGATCGAGGCGCCGCTCGGAACAGTGGTCGAGGTGACCGCGGGCGGACAGGTGATCGCCGGCCTGGTGACGCACCACCAAGGCTATGCGGGCTTTGGCCCGATCGAGCACCACATGGGCTTAGGCGAAGCCCGAGAGGTAGAGCGTGTGGTGGCTCATGTGCCGGGCGCAGGTACCGTCGAGATCGCCGAACCATTCGAGGTACCTCGACGCATTCGCTGGGCGCCCCAGGAGGACTGAATCACTCGTCGTAGACGCAGCGGAAACCGATGTTGTCGTCGACCAAGTCGGGCCTTGCAGCCGTACGAGCCGCGTTCCGCGTGTTGAACTCCGTCACGTTGTACGCCCCCCCTCTCAGGATGCGATCGATACACGGCTCGAGGGCTGCGCCCACGGACTCTCGGCATAGACCCTCGGGTCCATCCGTGCCAGGCGCTTCGCGGTACCACTCGGCGTCGTAATAG
>CAZKOI010000119.1:0-9357 GCA_964554315.1 uncultured Enterobacterales bacterium
TAACCGAGGAGTCGCTTGATGTTCCGCTGAGGAATGGCGAACAAGTTGCCGAGCACCATCGTAACGACGCACACGAAGAGCAGTGCCGGCCACCAGATGAGTCGCATGTGGCCAAAGCCTTCTACCAGGACGCGCGCCATCACGGCCAAACCCGCAGCCTTGGGTGCGACACTCAAGAACGCAACGAACGGTGTGGGGGCTCCTTGGTAGGTGTCGGGCACCCACATGTGAAAGGGGACCGCGCCAAGCTTGAAGCCCATACCGCCGATGATCAGCATGAGGCCGAGGTTTGTGAGCGGGTTGGGGACCGCGCTCGCGAGTGCGGGTAGCATGGTCGTCGAGGTTGAGCCGACGACGTAGCTGAGGCCAAACAAGACGATGGCCGAGCTCACCGCGCCGGTGAGGTAGAGCTTCCACGCTGCCTCCACGCCCTCGCGGCTAGCCTTGTGCATCGCTGCCATGACGTAGAGAGGGATGCCCATCAACTCAAAGGCGACGACCACGGTGACCAGTTCTCTTGCGCCCGGCAGAATCGCCATGCCCACCAGAGAGAACAACAACATGAGGTAGTACTCGCCTTGGCGCTTCGGAAACACCCGATCGGCATGGTCGATGCTCCCCAGTGCGCCGATGATTCCGGCCACAATGACGACACGCTGAACGAAGAGCGTGAACGCATCTTGGCTGTATGCGCCGGCAAACGCCACGCCCTCAGGCGCGTAAAATGTAAGTCCGAGCACGCCGACCAGCCCCATCGTGGTCAACGCTCCAATTCCACGACGGTCATCGCCGCTCACGGCCATGTCAGCGAGGAAAACCAGCAGGGTGACCGATAGAATGGCCAGGGGGATCATCAACGGCGCAAGCATCAGAAGGCCCCCCTAAAGGACTCAAAGCGGTATGCGATGGGAGCGAGGTACTCCTTGGTGGATACATCGATGAAGCTGAGGATGAGGTCGGGCATCGACCCAAACAGGATCAAGCAGCCGCCGAGAAGGACGAGGGACACCCACTCCGGCCCCTTGGCGTCCTCAAGGTCAGGATACTTTTCAGTGTCTGGACCGGGACCCCAGAAGATGGCGCGCGTCCCTCGAAGGACGTAGACGGCCGTTACCCATGCACCGAAGATACCGGCGCAAGCCCAGAGTACACCGGCCTTGAAGAGGCTGGTCCAAGTACCCATGAACACCTGGAGCTCTGCGACGAAGCCGGCAAGACCCGGCATGCCGAGTGAGCTCAAGCATGCAAGCGTGAAGAAGACAGCGACCGCCGGCATCTTCTTGGCGAAGCCTCCCATCTGGAAGATCTCGCGACTGTGGGCTCGCTCATAGATGAGGCCAACCAGCGCGAAGAACAAACCCGTCATCAGTCCGTGTGCAAACATCTGGTAGACGGCCCCGTTCCAACCCTCGGGTGTCAAGGTGGCTGCACCCAGCATGACGATGCCCATGTGGCTGACAGAGCTGTAGGCAATGATGTACTTGAGGTCCGTCTGTCCCATCGCGCTCAGCGCGCCATAGACGATGTTAACGACGGCGACCCAGGCGACAATTTCGGCCCACCACATGGCCCCTTCGGGGAGCATCACCATACCGACGCGCATGATGCCGAAGGCGCCAAGCTTCATCAGGACGCCCGCATGATGCATCGACACGGCAGTCGGCGCGGATGCATGGCCGTCGGGCGACCAAGTATGGAACGGGAAAACGCCCGCGAGGGTTCCAAAACCCATCCATAGAGCTGGAAAGGCCCACCATTGCATCGAGGATGAGAAGCGGACCTTCTCGAGCTCGAGCATGGAGAAGGTCGTCGCCCCGTTCTCCACATACATGGCGAGAATTCCGGCCAGAATGAACGCAGAGCCAAGCAGCAGCATGAGCGTGAGCTTCATCGCGGCGTACTCTTTGCCGCCGATGTCCAGCGCTCGGAATAGGTAGCGGAATGGCCCGGCCTCCGCGACCTTCTTGGTGCTGCCCCATACGCCGATGAGGAGGTACATCGGGAGGACGGCAATCTCGTAGAAGAGGAAAAAGACAAAGAGGTCGAGGCTGACAAAGACGCCGTAGACACCGGCCACCAGCGCGAGCAAGAGGACGTAGAACTCCTTGTCGCGGTTGCGCAGTGTCCATGTGGCGAACGACCCGGCGAAAATAATCAGACTGGTCAGCAGAAGGAGGCTCACGCCCCAACCATCGACCCCGAGGTCGTAGCGAATCCCGAGGGCGGGGATCAGGTCAAACCCCTCGCGGAACTGGTAGCCGCCGACAGCTCGGTCGTATCCCATCGCCACGACCAGCGAGCCAATCAACGATACGGTCGATGCGGCGACAGCCAAGATGCGAGTGGTGCCCTTTGAGTCACCGGGAACAAAGAGCATCAACATGGCCGCGACGAGCGGGGCCAAAACAATAATTGAGAGCCACGGGAGTGCGGTCATGTCAGCCCCCCAACGCGCCGTAGATTACAAAGAAGAGCGCTCCGAACACCACGGCGATGGTGTAGTCCTGAGCGTTTCCAGTCTGGAGGCGTCTCAAGGCAGCGCCTCCCCTTAAAGCAGCCCAGCCCCACCAGTTCACCGCACCGTCAATGACGTAGCGGTCCGTCCATGCGATGGACTTCGCGGTAGGCAGCAGTGCTCGTCTCCATGTCCCGGTCCAGAAACGGTCCACAGGGCCGCTGAGAATGAACGTCCGAAGGCCCTCAAAGCTTGGGCCGCTGACGCCCTTGCCGTAGAGCAGGATGCCATAGACCACCGCCGAGAGGCCCAAGGCCGTCGCCGTCATTCCAATCGGTGTGAGGTGGAAGGCGATGCCACCTCCCCACAGGCCGCCGAGCTGTCCACCCATGTAGCCTCCGGTGACGGCAAGGAGTGTCAGCGCTAACATGGGTGCGCCCATCACTATCGGCGCGCCGTGGGCATGCTCAGCCGCCTCGGATGGCTTTCCGAAGAACGCGATGACGACGACTCGGGTCATGTAGAAGGCGGTGAGAGCGGCCGAAACCAGGAGCAGGAGCAGCGGCACGATGTGGCCACCGTGGAAGAGCTCTTCTAGGATGATGTCCTTGGAGAAGAAGCCTGCCAATCCTGGGATGCCGGCGAGGGCTGCCGCTCCGACGATGAACATTGCGGCGGAGTAGGGCGTCTTCTTTATCAGTCCACCCATGTCGTGAATGCTGTTGCTGTGCACGGCATGAATCGCTGCGCCGGCTCCCAAGAAGAGTAGGGCCTTGAAGAACGCGTGAGTGGTGAGGTGGAAGTAGCCGCCGAGGACCGAGCCCGTTCCCAGCGCCGCGACCATAAAGCCAAGCTGGGAGCAGGTCGAGTAGGCCAGGACCTTCTTGATGTCGTCCTGGACAACGGCCGTACAGGCCGCGACCAGAGCGGTGATGGACCCTATCCACGTCATGGCCGTCAATACATCGGGTGCCGCCGCAAAGATGGGGAACGCTCTCACAATCAGGAAGACACCTGCGGCCACCATGGTTGCCGCATGAAGCAACGCGGATACGGGCGTTGGTCCTTCCATCGCATTTGGAAGCCAGACGTGCAGCGGTACCTGTGCCGACTTGCCCATGACGCCGATAAAGATCAGCGCCGATACCATCGCGGCGATGGAGTTCGGGAGGGTCACGGTCCACTCGAAGCTACCGGACTGGGCGTACAAGAGAATCAGGCCTGCGAGCAGTCCCATGTCTGCGAATTTGGTAATCCAGAATGCCTTTACAGCCGCATGCCCGGCCTCCGGCTTGGTCCAGTAGTACCCGATGAGCAGGTAGCTGCAGAGGCCGACGAGCTCCCAGCACATGAAGGCTTGAAGCAGATTGGGCGCGATCACGAGGCCGCCCATGGAGAATATAAAGAGGGAGTGCCATGTGAAGTAGCGACCGAGGTGCTCCTCGGGCTCGTCGGCGAGGTACCCAAGCGAGTAGACCTGAACACAGGCCGCCACCAGCGTGATGACCACCAACATGGTGGCGCTGATTCCATCGATGTGTACCCCGACCTCAGCAATGGTCTTGCCATTCGCGATCAGCCAGGGCACCGTCGCTCGAAACCCCTCAGACGGGTCAATGGCGCCAGAGAGGACCATGCTGAGCAGTCGCACAGCGCCGAGGCAGCTGACGATGGCCACCGCGCTGGAGAGCGCTCCGGCAAGCTTGCCCTTGTGGCGAAGAGGCCAGCAAACAGCGAGCAAGAAGAAGCACGCGAGCGGCAGGAGAATCGGAAAGAGTGCAGCAGTCAGCATGAGTCAGCCCCGCAGTTCCGTAGGAGCATCGGCATCAATGCGCTTGTGGGAGCGATAGATCAAGACGACGATGGCGAGGCCGACGACGACCTCGGCCACGGTCAAGGCGATCGAGAAGAGGGCAACACCTTGACCATGCAGCGTCCCGGAGAAGCGGGAGAAGGCGACGAGGTTGATGTTGACAGCATTGGCCATCAACTCCACGGCCACCAAGATCGCAAGGGTGTTCTTTCGGGAGAGCACCCCGTACAGGCCAATGCAAAAGAGCAGCGCGCCCAGCAAGAGGTAGGCAGAGAGAGGGGGAGACTGGGCCATCGCGTCCATCATGGGTCCACCTTCCGGGCCAGGGCAATGGCGCCAACCATGGCGGCCAGGAGAAGAAGCGAGAGAAGCTCGAAGGGCAACACGAGGTCGCGGAGAAAGAACTGACCCAGCGCTTCTGTCTCGGGAAGGTCCTTGGCCACGGCCCGCGCCCCTTGCTCAGAGCGGAAGATGCTCGATGCGATGGCACCGAACACGGCAAGGGCGCAGGCCATTGCCCGTCCTTGATGAGACGAGCCGTGGATGATGCGCACGCCGTCGATCCGACGGGTGAGCATGACGCCGAAGAGCATGAGGGTGACCACACCGCCGGTGTACAGCAAGACCTGAACTGCAGCCAGGAACTCGGCGTCGAGGTGGACGAACAGCGCTGCTGTTCCCAACAGGCTCAGTGCGAGCCAGAAGACGGTGTGCACCAAGTCTGTGGAGCGAACCACGTTGACTGCGCTGTTGAGGATGACCCCCGCGATGATGCAGAACGCTAACCATGCCATCACGCGTCGCCCTCCTTGGGTGTGGTGTCGGGACCCTCGGCATCCGACGCGTCTGCGCCCTCCCGTGCCGGGTCGTCACTCGATGACGTCGTCGCATCCTGGGGAGCCTGAGCAGGCGATCCCGTACCCGCCGCCTCAGCCTTGACTTCGTCCGTGGCCGCGGGTGTAGGCGTCGCAATGGGCTGTGCTGCCGGCGCCTCTTTCGGCGGCGCCTTTACCTCAGGAGCCGGCACCTCTGGCGGTGGGGACTGCATCTCGATGAGCTTGGCACCCGTGGCCCATGTGGTCGCACCGAGCTTCTCATTCTCGTAGAGCTTGTCCATGGTGAGGACCAAGTCCTCGCGCTGGTATCCCGGAGTCTCCTGCACCTTGAGCATCAGGATGGCATCCTCAGGACACACCTGAACACAAAGCTCGCACACGATGCAGGCGTTGAGGTCGAGGGTGAAGTCCTTGCAGGTTCCTCGCTTCTTGCCTGTCGCGGCGGACTCTTGGCGCCCGCCGGGGACCACCGTGATGATCTCGCTCGGGCAGATTTTCTCGCACATCTTGCAGCCGATGCACGCCTCTTCACCGTGCTCATTGTGCACGAGGGCAAAGCTGGCGCGGTACCGTGCTGAGCGCTCCCGTGTGGACTCCCAGGGGAGCGGCTCCGTGTTTTTCGCCCTAAACAGGTTGCGCAGGTTCACCCCTAAGTTGTCGAAGGTAGACATCCAGCTCATGTTGCGTGCACCCACAGTGCGCTGAGCATCACGAGCGCAAGGCCCAGCGGAAGAAAGAATTTCCAACAGATGGCCATGAGTTGGTCGGAGCGGTAGCGCATGTACGACCAACGAATCCAGAAGATGCCGGCGAAGAGAGTGAGCGTCTTAATCGCCATCCAGATGAGGCCATCGTTCTCGCCGGGACCATCCCAGCCGCCCAAGAACAACGCGGTGGCCACCAAGGAGATGATGAAGGTGTGTAGGTACTCGGCGAGCTGGAAGAGCCCAAACTTCATGCCGGTGTACTCGGTGCTCACGCCGCTCACGAGCTCGGACTCCGCCTCAGGAATGTCGAAGGGAATCCGGTTGGCCTCGGCGAGGGAGCAGAGGAAGAACAGAGCGAAGGCTGCGATGCCGGGACCGGGAGGCCAAAATGCGAACCAGTTTCCGCCCAGCTGTGCCTCCACGATGTGAGTGACACGAAATGAATCGGCGAGGATGATGGGAACCGTCGCGCTCAGCAGCAGCGGGATCTCATAGGAGATGCTCTGCGCTGCCGACCGCATCCCGCCCAGCAAGGCGTACTTGTTGTTGCTGGCCCACCCGGCCATCCAAACTGGAAACACCGCCAGCGAGCCCAGCGAGAGCGCGAACAAGATGCCAATGTGCAGGTCGGCAATGATGAGGCCCGGTGCCACCGGTACGACCGCGAGCGCGCTGAGCGCGCAGAACACGGTCAGAGGCGGCGCGATGTTGTAGAGGGCCTTGTCTGCATCCCGGGGGACGATGTCCTCCTTCTGCATCAGCTTCAAGACATCGGCAAGGGGTTGCAGGAGCCCCCAAGGCCCGACCACGGTGGGACCGGGACGATTCTGCATTCGCCCGGCGAACTTTCGCTCAAACCAGATGCTGTAGCCCGTGATTCCGAGCGCAACATTGCCGAGAATGAGGCCCATAACGAGGCCGTGAATCCAAGGGCTGTCGAAGGTCATCGATCAACCTCTCCCATGATCGGGTCAAGCGAGCCCAATGCGACGATGATGTCCGAGATGTTGTTACCGGGACAGAGGTAAGGCAGGATCTGCAGCGCGTGCATGCTGGGGCTTCTGATCTTGCAGCGGTACGGAATGGCAGCCTGACGACGGTCGGTGTTTCCGACCACGAAGGTCCCGAGCTCACCTCTCGGAGACTCGATGGCTGCGTAGACACCAAGGCCATGCTTCGCCTTGACGGCGCCAGGGAGCTTGACCGGCTTCAGCGAGCAGATGGGACCTTCCGGGACGCCTTTGAGCAACTCTGTCGCGATGCGAATGCTCTCCCGCATCTCGGCCACACGCACGACGTAGCGAGCGAAGCAGTCGCCGTCGGTGTGGGTGTGAACGTTGACAGCGATCTCATCGTAGGCGGCGTAGGGTTGGTCCCGACGAAGATCGACGTCGACCCCCGACGCCCGCAGCACGGGACCGGAGATTCCGAGCTCGATTGCGAGCGCCGGATCAACCACGCCCACGCCCACTGTGCGCGCATGGAAGACCTTGTTGTCTCGAACAAAGTCCTCGTATTCGTTGCACTTTCGACCAATCTCCGCCAACACCTGGGTGGCCTTCTCAGCCCAGCCAGCGGGGATGTCGTGCCGGTTGCCACCGACCGTATGGGTGTTGTAGTGGAACCGGCAGCCGGTCAACTCCTCGAAGAGGTCGAGCAGCAGCTCGCGCTCGCGGAAGGTGTGCATAAAGATGCTTCCGCCGCCGCCGATAGCACCGCCCATGTCGAGGCCAAAGGTGCCGAGCCAGAGGAGGTGCGAGCCCACGCGCTGTATCTCCGCACATATCGTTCGGATGTACCGTGCTCGACGGGGTACCTCGGCCTCGACGAGCTTCTCGAAGGCCATGTTGATCGCCAGCTCGTTCATCATCGGCGAGACGTAGTCATTCTTGTCAACGATGGGCGTGATCTGAACGTAGGAGAGCTTCTCGCAGAGCTTCTCGACGCCTCGGTGGAGGTAGCCGAGGTAGGGGACCGCCTTCACGCAGATCTCACCGTCTAGGATGAGCTTGACCCGCAAGACGCCGTGAGTGGACGGGTGCTGAGGTCCCATGTTGAGGACCATGAGATCGGCATCGGGGTCGTAGTCATCGATGTCCATGTAGGGGTCGGGCAGATCGGCTGTGATGAGCTCGACGGGGACACGGATTCCCCCGACGGTTGTCCACTGGACATCGTCTGTCGCGAGTGCGGGCGCAGCTTCGTTTACGCTCACGTCATCTCCATGGGAAGTGGGAAGTGTCGATCGCGTAGTCGCGACGGAGCGGGTGGCCGGGCCAGTCCTCGGGCATCATGATGCGCCGAAGGTCGGGGTGCGCGGAGAAGGTGGTGCCGACCAAGTCGAACTGCTCGCGCTCCTGCCAATCCGCGCCCTTCCAGACCCCGGCCAGGGAGGGCGTCGACTCCCCCGTGGGAACGGTGACGCGAAAGGCAAAGGTCTCGGTCGGGCGGGTTGCGTTGGCGAGGCGTCTCACGCGGTAGTGAACGACAGTTCGGTCGGGCAGAGCCTCCGTGGCCTCGACGCCCTTCTCTTCGTCGGCCGCCACGGCCGGGACCTCGAGGAAGTGCACGGCCACGACATAAACGAAGAAGGTGAATTCAAGCTCCTCCTTCAGCGCAGTCGCGAGGGCCACGACCTGTTCGCGGTCGACCATGGGGCCCTCATCATCACAATGGGTCAGACCAAAGCGATCGGTCGCCAGAGCGACGGCGTCGGATGGCCAACTCATGCCTCACCTCCAGGGGGGGCTTCAGTAGATGCCTCAGGTGTGGCTTCAGCGACCTGCGGTAGCTCGACACCGGGTCGAAGCAGGTCTCCGCCCAGTCCCATGTTCTGGGTGGCCATGAGCTGCGCTTGGTCGTAGGCGGGATCGCGGTCCGTGCCGTAGCGGGGAATGGACGGCATCTGCATACCGCTGACCGGCCGAGTCTCGGGCTCGACCCACTCGCCGTCACGCTTTGCCTTGATCTTGTCTTGAAGTCTCTTGAACCCTTCGAAGAGATGGTCAGGATTCGGCGGACATCCGGGCACATAGACGTCGACCGGCATGAAGGTGTCGACACCTGGAACGACGCTGTAGATGTTGCGGTAGAAGTCTCCAGAGATCGCGCAGGAGCCCATGGCAATGGCCCACTTTGGCTCGGGCATCATGTCCCAGAGTTTCTTCACACGCGGGGCCATCTTTACGGTGATCGTGCCCGCAATCACCATCACATCGCACTGCCTCGGTGTGCCTCGCGCGACAGTCCCGATGCGGTCGAGGTCGAAGCGTCCACAGGCCGTGGCCATGAATTCAATACCGCAGCAAGACGTCGCCATCGGAAACACGAACAGCGAGTTCCGCGAACCCCAGCTCAGGACCTTGTCGGCGGTGGTCATGCCGATGTCGGCACCGGGAAGCTTCTCCATATAGTCGAACAGAGGATGCTCGAAGTTCTCATTGGTCTGGTCAACTGCCATCTTAGTGCCACTCCAGAGCGCCCTTGCGCCATGCGTAGGCCCAGCCGAGCATCAAAATGCCAATAAAGACAAACATCTCGACGATC
>CAZKOI010000120.1:0-9338 GCA_964554315.1 uncultured Enterobacterales bacterium
GGCGTCGGCATCGGCGTCCGTGATGATCTCCACGGGGGCGGGCTCGCATACGACCGTGTCGTCGGGCTTGGCCGAGCGATAGATCTGGCCACACCCTGAAGCGGTGATGACATTGGTCGTGGAGGCGCCGCCCGAGAAGCGATCGGCGTCATCTTCGACGAGCGTCAGGGTTTCTGCGCCTTCGCCCTCAACGCTCAAGCTGTAGGCCCCGTCCTCCGAGAAGCAGTCTCCGAGGTTGAGCACGATTAGCCTCTGCACACCGGTCGCTTCGCTGAGCAGGGCGGCTGGGCATTGGTAGGTTGGGGGCGGGAATGTGCAGCCAAACGAGTCATCCGCGTAAAGGTCGATGCAGGCCTCATCATCAACGGCGATCAGCGCTGGGTCGAAGGCGGTCTCGGCGGCCACGGTGTCGATCGTGACGGTGATGTCGCTCCCTGCACCTGTGACCTCCCAGACGTCAACCTTCTCGCCGTCGCAGGGCAGAGCGCTCTCTGCGACAATGTCCGCTCCGCCCGCTTCCACGCCTTCATCAGCGAATTCTCCACCGCAGGAGTCAAAGAAGGCCTCTTCTCCCGGCTCTTCGGAGACGGAGCTCATCGTGATCGACCAAGCGATGGTGTCTTCGTCCCGAGAAAAGGTGTAATTGTCACCCGCGCCGTCGAAGTGAAGGGTGGCGAAGTAGGGCCCGGGAAAGTCTCCATACTCCGGGTGACTGTAGCCGTAGCCCACCTGGAAGACGTCGTAGTACTTGACGTCAACACCGCCCGACTCCATCCACATCTCGTCACCGTGGCGAATGATGAAGTCGACGAAGAGGCCATCCGAGACCAAGCTCAGGCGCGGATCCATGAAGCAGTCCTCGGTGGACGCGCCCTCATCGGTGATCTCCCCAGCGACGCGGAATGCGAAGTCACAGCCTTCGCATGAGCCGACGTATGCAGGGCCGCGGTACCCCACCATGACATCGCATACCGGGACGTCGTCGCTTGTTTGGGTGTAAGCAATGGCGCCCTCAATCTCCCACCCGAGGTAGCTCGATGGACCGCCGTCAGCATCGGCATCGGCATCGGCATCGGCGTCGGCATCGGCATCCGCATCGGCATCCGCGTCGGCATCACTGTCGGCATCTGCATCGGAATCGGGGCTGCCGCCGTCTGCATCCGAGTACCCGTCCGAGGGGTCGGTCGCGTCCTTTTCTCCGCCTCCACAGGCCGCCAGCGAGGCGCTCACCAACCATAGAAGTTGCCTCATTTATCCTCCTCAGAGTGTGCCTCAGCGTACACTATTTTGATGGCACCTGGGTCTGGCGTTACGCCGGATGGAGTGAGAATTCTTCGGTCCATATCGTTTGTTGCTCTGGTGGGCTGTTCGTCGGGATCGACTCGCTCAGAGCCCGGGAGTTTGGAGAGGGCTCGGCAGCCGGATGTGCTGGTCGTCGTCCTGGATACCGTTCGGGCCGATATGCTCTCGACGTATGGTCACCACCACCCCACCTCACCGCAGCTCGATGCGGTGGCAGCAGCCGGCGTCACCTTCGAGGATGCAACGGCTCCTTCGTCGTGGACATGGCCGAGCCATGCCTCGCTCTTCACCGGGCTGTCGCCATGGGAGCATGGCGCGCACGCTTCTGTGAAAGACGCGGGTGTTGGACTCGCCGGTGGTCACTGGGGCCTGCTCCAGATGCGGACGGACATTCCCACCCTAGCCGAGCAATTTGCGGGCGAAGGTTACCGAACCGTCTCGCTGGCCTCCAATCGATTCCTAGACCCCAAGCTGGGGCTCACGAGAGGCTTTGAGCAGGCCGAGGTGATGCACGATGGTCGCCTAGCGGAGCGGGTACGTGCTGTGCTGGCCGATGACGATCCGAGACCCCTCCTCTTGTTCGTGAACATCCTTGTGGCCCACGCCCCATGGGAGGTTTACCCCGCACCGTGGTCCAAGAGATACTCTGAGCGCCTCAGCGATCCTGAGGCCGCGCCCGCTTGGGCGGCGGGCTATCTGATGGATGAGCCCCCAGGTCTCGACTTCTATCGACTGCGTGACGGCGCGAAGCGCGGCGGGTTTCGGCAGCTCATCGCAGGCGATATCGTGATTCCGCCCTCGGACATGGTGATCATAGAGGACCTGTACACCGCGGGGGTCAACGCCGCAGACTTCATCATGAACCGCATCCTCAGCCAGTGGATGACGAGAAGCCCCAGCGGGATCGTGGCGGTGACCTCGGACCATGGCGAGTATCTCGGTGAGCATGGGCTATGGGAGCACGGAAAGACCGTCTTCACCGAAGTGGTTCATGTTCCTCTGGTTATCGCTGCACCGGGACGCCTGCCGAGCGGTACGCGAGTCGATACGCCGGTCCAGATGCAGGATCTACACGACACCCTGCTCGCGCTCGCAGGCATCGCGGGAGAGCACCCAGATAGCCTCATCGGGGTCGCGTCGGGCGCCCCTAGGCCGGGGCCAATTCAGGCAAAGGCGTGGGCGAGTCGGCCATGGATGGAGAGCATGGGGGGGCTCTTTAGTCACGACTGGTCGCTCTATCGAGAGGCGGATCTGGCGGTTGTCTTCTCCAGCGGTGGCGAGCGCTTCCTCTATGACTTGGCCGCCGACCCGAGCATGACCACGGACCTTGCTGCATCCAAGCCTGAGGTTCTGGATGATCTCTGGTCGCGGGCACAGCGGGCGTTTCCCGATGCAGCCACGAGCGCGTCGAGCGCAGAGATGTCGCCGGACATGGTCGAGGAGTTGAAGGCGCTGGGCTATCTAGAGTAGGCCCGAGGGGCTCTCTCGCTCGAAGTGACGAAAGACCCAGTGCAAGAAGCGGAAGGGCCACTCGCCTTCAGCAGGTGTGAATCGAACGACCAGGCGACCTGAGCCTTCGGCCTGGGAAGGCGACTTGCCAAGCGAGAATCGCTGTCCGTCTTGAGAGACGAGGCTCACGATGGTCTCCGAGCTCACCGGTGAGCTCGGATCAAAGTCCAGATCAACGCTGATTTTTTTCCACCGGATGTGAGCGATACCGAGGCGTCGAGCGCGCACCCTGGCCTCGGCTGCCCAGCCCAAATTGAGGACCTCTGGCGGCGGCTCACCGTAGTGATCCTCCCAGTCGGACAACACCCGCCGAACGGCGTCGGTGTCTCGACACATGGCCAGCTCTCGGTAGGCGCCGAGACGATCGTTGATCTCGGGCATCCAGCCATCGGGGATGAGCATCGGCACGGGAACCTCGATCTCGGGGTCGAGGCGCTTTCGATTCATGTCGCCCCGAGCCGCAGCAATCGCTTCCTCAAGAAGCTCGATGTAGGTGTCGAACCCAACGGCCTGAATGTGGCCATGTTGGGCCTCGCCGAGGAGTGTTCCCGAGCCTCGAACCTCCATATCCCGTGTCGCAATGGCGAAGCCGGAGCCCAGATCGGAGTGCTCTTGAAGGGTCCGAAGTCGAATCTTCGCGTCAGGATTGACGGGCTCATCCGCAGGAACCAGCAGCGTGCAGTGTGCTCGGACATGGCTCCTGCCGACGCGCCCTCGGAGCTGGTAGAGTTGAGCCATGCCCAGTTCGTCCGCTCGGTTGACGATCATCGTGTTCACGCTTGGGATGTCGATGCCGGATTCGATGATGGTGGAGCAGACCAGGACATGCAGCTTCCGCTGAATGAAGGCAATCAGTGTCCGCTCGAGCTGGCCCTTGTCCATCTGGCCGTGTCCGACGCCGAAGGTCGCCTCGGGAACCAGTGCTCGGAGGCGATTGGCCATGGCCTCGATGCTGGCCACGCGATTGTGCACAAAGAAGACTTGTCCTCCTCTTCCGAGCTCGGCCAAGATGTCCTCTCGAATGCGATCTTCGTTGAAGCGGCTCAGTCGGGTCTGAACGGCACGTCTGTCTGGCGGCGGCGTGGTGATGAGGCTCACCATGCGAAGTCCAGAGAGGGCCATGTGGAGCGTGCGCGGAATGGGGGTCGCGCTCATGGCGAGGTAGTGCACCGGGCCCGTGGGCTGAGACGACGTCAGCTGCTTGAGCTTGTGCTTCTGCTTCACGCCGAAGCGATGCTCCTCATCCACGATGACGAGGCCGAGATGTTTGAAGCGTAGGTCTCGAGTCAGCAGCGACGTGGTGCCGATGACGATGTCGATGCGACCTTCCGCGAGGGCGGCGAGTGTTTGGCGACGCTCCTCGGGTGAGCGATGGCTGGTGAGGAGGGCGACCTCGAGGCCCGTCTCACGGAAACGCTTCTGGAGCGTCTCGTGGTGCTGGAAGCTCAGGACGGTGGTTGGACACAGGAGAGCGACCTGGTGGCCTTCGAGAGCGACACGCATTGCAGCCCGCATCGCCACCTCCGTCTTCCCGAACCCGACATCACCGACGACCAGCCGGTCCATGGGCTGTGTCTTTGCGAGGTCAGACAAGACCTCGTCGATGGCGGCCGCCTGGTCGGGTGTCTCCTCGTAGGGAAAGGTCTCGACGAATTGGTGGAATTCAGGAGGAGCACCAACATAGGCGTGTGCTTGCTCCACCTCCCGCATCGCGTGCATCTCGAGGAGAGTGTGGGCCATGGCCATGACGCGGTCCTTGACCTTGGCTTTCTTCTTCTCCCAGCTCTCGCCGCCGAGCTTGTCGAGTCGTGTGCTCTGCTCGCCAATCGCCCGATATCGATACAGCTCATCCAGCCGGGTCACCGGCAGATACATGCGATCCCCGCCGCGGTAGTGGACCTCGGCAAACTCGGCTTCGTTCCCATCGAGGTTGATGCGCTTGAGCCGCTCGAACCGACCAAGGCCATGTCGCGTGTGCACCACGAGGTCGCCCACAGAGAGCTCATTCACGCTGCCGAGCGTGGCTTCCTTGAGGGTCTTTCGAGGGACGCTCCGGCGTCGCTTATCACCGAAGAGCTCATCCGCACCGATGATGGCCAGGCGCGACGTCTCGGAGTGAAAGCCGCGATTGAGGCGACCGATCCATAGTGTGAGCTGCTCCGGGTCCGCGAACTGGCCGTGCTCCATCTCTCGGGGGTGCAGGCCGTGCGGGCTGAGCAGTGCCTGGATGCGCTCAGAGCGGGTCTTGGACTCCACCACGAGGGCGATCCGCCAGCCCTCTTCCAGCCAGCCATGAATCCGACCGACCACCGGAGCAAGCTCTCCCTTTCCGACGAACAGCTGCGAGTTGTCTCGCGTCATGTACTCGACGCTCTCACCGATCGCGAGGGGCTCCATCTGAGTGGCATGAGCGATCGCTGCCCGAAGCGTGTCCTCAGGGTTGTAGCGCGCCCAGGGGTCAACCGGAGGGCGGTCGACCAGGCTTCGGCCTGACCATCGATCTTGGATGCTGCTCTGGACGATGGACAGGCGGTGCGAGACGGCCTCCGAGTCGAGGACAATGACGCGATCAGCAGCGCTCCAGGCTGGAACCAGAGCATGCATGGCCGCCAAGTAGTCTTCTGCTGCGGGAAACCAGAGGCCACTCCGGAGATCTTGAAGGACCCTCCTTCGCGTGCTCTCGCCGCCTCCCATCTCCGCCATGACGTCTCGGGTGTGGGCGCTCAGGGCAGAGAGGCCTTCTTCGGTGGGGACCGCCTCTCTTGCGGGGGGCACCATGAGGCAGCTGATGTTCTCCTTCTCGCCCGGACCAATGGAGTGAATCTCCTCGATTTCATCATCGAAGAAGACCACGCGTGACGGTCGAACGGCCCCCACAGGCCAGAGGTCGAGCGTGTCTCCTCGACTGGTCATGGTGCCTTCTTCGGTGACCTTGGCAACGGCGTGGTAGCCGTGCTGAACCAAGTGCGTCGCGAGCGCCCGCTTGTCGGTGACCTCACCCACCGTGAGGGCAGTGGAGAGCGCCTCCAGGGATTGTGCGCTGAGGACTCGGGTCGTCAGCCCGTCCGGGTCAGTGACCACGATGCACGGTGTCGAGCCGTGCAGGGCGAGCGTCGCGGCGATGCGAGCGCGGATGATGCTTGGGTGGGGAGAGAGTCCATCGTAGGGCCGAACATCATCGCCCTGGAGCAGGTGGACAGCGTGAGCGGCGCCAAGATGGAAGGCGATGTCCTCAGACAGCTGAGTGGCCACGGCAGACGATGGTGCCACGACAAGGATCGTCTCGTCGAGGCGCTGAGCAACCGCCCACGCGGCGGCGCCGCTACAGAGGCCGGAGAGGCTGCGCTCGTCGGGCCATCGGGAGACGAGGCTCTGGAGCTGGGCGACCAAGGCGCGCTCAGGCCGCAGGACGGGTGCGGTCTTCGTAGAACATGTAGAACGCCATCACGACCCAGATGTTGAGCAGGTAGGTGCTGCCCATCAAGGCCACAAGGGTCACGAAGCCTTGCTGGAGAGCCCACAGCTCGGCAAAGCCGACGACCTGAGTTGCGACGAGCCACGGCAAGACCAACATGAAGATGCGGCCTCGCCGCTTCTTGGTGAGCTTGGCTGAGCGTGCCAGAGGCCACCGCTCCTTCTCCAGCACCAAGACGGCATCCACAAACGCGTACTGGAGGAGGAAGAGGATGCCCGGCACCAGGACGATCATTCCCACCTGGATCGTCAGCCAGGCGCCCGCGTGCCACTTGAAGATGGAGCTGTACCGAGCAAGGCCAAAGTTCAAGGCCTTCGGAAGGCTGGCTTTCTGGCCATGTGTGTGGCATCGGGCGGCGTAGATCACCATGGCCACCAAGAGGGGGCCAAGGATGATCTCGACGGCGATGACGACACCCCACCAGCCGAGCATGAGGCCGACAAGCTCGGACTGAGTCGAGCCGATCTGACCGGTGAGCGCCTTCGGGGCAAGGACCTCCGCGACTCCAAGATCAAGCAAGCTCACCACAACCCCTACCACCAGCGCGATTGGAAGCACGATGTGGAGAGAGCTGAAGAAAGCGCGGGTTGCACGGACGGCGACGGAGAAGGTGGATTGTTCGTTCTTGGCCATTCGCCCGTCTAACACCTGCGCCTCCGGTTGTGTCCACCGCGCGGGTTTTGGCAGCATGGCCCCTCGCAGGGTAATAAAAAACAGAGGGGGAGAGGCGGCCTATGAGTGAGCGCGGTGTGATCAACATTGCTAGCCACATGTCGGCGCTGCCGAGGCTCGCCCTCACGCCCGAGCAGGTCGACACGATCAAGCTCATCGTCCACGGCAACTCGGTGATTGACTGGAACCGGGCCACCTTCCGAACGTTGGAGGAGGTCGACCGGTTCTTTCGGCTGCAGCTGCTCGACACCGATGATCCCGAAGACCAGCGACGGATTCGGTTTGTCTATGGCGAAGCGGTCAACTACCTGGAGGAGCACCTCGGTCTGCACTTTCCGGCGGATCTTCGAGATCCCGAGGATGTACGTCAGGTCTTCCTAGAGGCCTCGAAGGTTGGCGGCTTCCGACGCCGGCAAATTCAAGCCTGCGTGATCTTGAAGCTCATGCACGTCATCAATCACCTCGAGGCTGCGGAGCTCAAGCACCAGACTCCCCTGAGCGAGGCGGAGCTTCTGGACCTCGCGGAGCGCCGAATTGTGGCGGCCTCAGATCGCATGCGGCAGTCCGGATTTCCGTTGGTCGCGTTCTATGGGTCGAGAAAGACCCGAAACTCGGTGATCACGAAGCTGCTCGCCAAGAAGGAAAACACGGCAGCGACCATCTTCGACAAGCTCAGATTTCGCATCGTGACGGAGGGCCCAGAGCATGTCCTCCCGGCGATTGCTTGGCTCTCAGAGAACCTCTTTCCGTTCAACTACCTGATCCCGGGCGAGAGCCACAACAACCTCATCGACCTTGCCGCAATCAGCGAGTTTGTGGCTCAAGCAGACGCCTTAGAAACTGCCGAGCTGGAAGACCTCACGCCGGAAGACAACCCCTTCTCAGGGGGGTCTTACCGGATGGTCAACTTCATCGTGGACTTTCCCGTTCGCGTCGACCACCTCGTGAACGTGCGGTACGGCGCGCTCTTGGGACGCACCGCTATGGTCTTGGTCGAGTTTCAGGTCCTCGACAAGGAGACGGCGAAGCGCAACGAGGAGGGAGAGAACGCCCACAGCCTGTACAAGGAGCGTCAGCGTGCGACGGTCAGCAGTCGCCTCAAGAAGGGTGCTCGATACAAGCGCTGAGGAGGTCAGCGCAGCGCAGCTCGGACGGCTTGGATGTCGTGGCTCGCGAAGAGCGGATCTTCCTGAGTTCCGATCCGGAGGGTGGACCGTGAGAGCCGTGCAACGTTGCTGTTGAAGAGGCGCTCACCCTCGAGGAGGAAGGCGCCAGCCCCCATTCCTACGAGCTGGTCGCCGCTCATAAAGAGTACGACGTCCTGTCCGGGTAGCAGCGTCGGCTGGCCGTGAACGGTGAGGTCTTGGTGGTTGAATGCGGCGCCTGGAAGGCGAACATCCACCACGGGGGCAGCCACGCCACGAAGTGTCTCCCAGACCCTGACCGTCGCTATGGTGAATGCGCCGGTCGAGTCTTGCTCGGTGTGGGTGATGAGGACCTCACCCATGACCACGCGGTCGGCCTGATGGCTGAGATCGGTGAGCGGCACAGGGGAAGCGCTGGCGCTCGCGAGTAAACCCATGAGAACAGTGAGCATCAGGAACTCCTTTGGCGGTGGAAGAGAGAGAGGAGCGGGGCGACGATCCAGGGGGACCAAGGGCCGGGCTGTGGGCCCCCTTGACTGCATCCACCCTCACCATCGGTGGCTTTGTCACTGCCCGCGTAGAGGGAGACAACGGCATCGATGTCATCCTCATGGAGGTCTCGCTTCTGAGTCTCACCGACAGGGCTCTCGGCGTACATGGTCGCGAGAGGCTCTGTGGGAGAGTGATCGATGCCGATGGCGTGTCCAAACTCATGGCTGAGTGTGTTGAGGAGATCGTTTGCGGACGGGCTGCCGTCGATGGCCCATTCGTGATCCCGGCTGTTCAAGGCCATGTCGAAGCCCATGATGTTGCCGTCTGCATTGGACCACAGGTAGGTGACCGCGAGCAGCGACGGGTCCTCGGTCCAGTTGTCCTCGAAGTAGACGATGTTGGTGTCGTCCGAGAAGCGGGCACCTGACGCGGTGGTCTGGCCGTTGCTTCTAAACCGAAGGTCACCGTAGACTTCATCCGTCGATGCGTGAGTGGCCGCGGTCACCAGCGTCGTCACGGCCGTCGACGCAAGGCCGTGAGCGCCCTCGGGGTTGAGCACATACGGGATGGTGTGTTGAGCCCACGCTAGCTGCGCGCCGTTAGCATCTTTGCGCCCTTCCCAAGCACTCGAGGGAGAACAGAGAATAGCGAAAACAAACATCATGGCTGATGGGGTACGGATCGGCGGTGCGGACGCCGCTGCGGAGGAGGGCGCGTTGTGGCGGGTGGGCGTGGCGTGGCGT
>CAZKOI010000121.1:0-9244 GCA_964554315.1 uncultured Enterobacterales bacterium
GAGTCACGACCTAGAGCAAGCTGGCCCACCATGGACCGTATGGAGGCCACCTCCCCCTCAAGCGAGCTGGACATAGAGATTACCTCCTTGAGACTCTGCTCCAGGGCACCAACCATGGCCACCGTGGCTGCCTCCGCGCGCTGAGTCCTGAAGCGCGCGGCCTTGGCCGATTTGTCGATTTCTTTTGCACCGACCTCAAGGCTTCGAGCATCGGCATTTCGTATCCGGACGGGGATGGCAGCCTCGAGCGCACCTATCTCCGCAGTCAATTCCTTGTCGTGAATACTGACCCGCTGCATAGCCTGCACGAGGGCCTTTGCCGCATCCGCGAAATCGGCTGAGCCAGCGCCTATTCCCGTCGCTCGGAGGGCCTTTAGAATGACCTGTGTCTGCCGAACGATGCCCGTCGGTACCGGAAAGGCCTTCAAGCGTTCGACCAGCTCCCGAGTCCGCTGCGACTCCGCACGGGGTAGCTCTCCCTCGACATACTCGAGAAACGTCACCAGCGCCTCCCGCAGTGCTTGCGCGTCCTGTGCAGTTCCCTCACTTGAGGTCTTCGAAAACCAGCCCATGTCGAGTCCTTAAGGAAGAGAATACGGATTATGTCCTTCTCAATCAAAGAATTAAGCCCCTCTACCGCTCAAATGGTCCTCCTGCTCCTCACCCAACTCAGCTGTGTACCGCAGCTCAGTCTCGCGCCAAGCCACTGTGGCTCAGCAACACAGATTCAGCTTGAGACGCAGGACGGTGCTGAGGTCGTGCTTCATCGACACGCCGCATCGGGCCCTCCTGTCCTGGTAATCCACGGCATCTCATCGAATCGTCACTTCTGGGATTTGACCGAAGCGCACTCACTTCCACTCCTGTTGAGCGAATCAGGCATCGATGCTTGGACGCTCGACCTTCGAGGACACGGCGACGCCATGACCCGAAAGGACGGGGTCCCACAGACGAGCGGGTGGACCATCGACGACTACGGCCGCTTCGATCTCGCGGCGGCGTTGGCTCACATTCAGGCAACCACCGGCCACAGCAAGGTTGCTGTCGTCGGGCACTCGATGGGTGGCATGGTCGCGGCGGCCTACCATGCACATCATGGTGACGAAGCCCTTGCGGCGCTGGTCGTGGTGGGCTCACCCCTCACCTTCGAGAGCCACGCCATCGTCAATCAAATCAAGCGCCTGGGCGCCGGAATTGGGCGTGCCTGGCCCTCGGTTGAGACCCATCAAATGGCAAAACTGGCAGCAGCCACGCTTCCGCTGCCCGGCGAGCACTTGCTCTACACCCGAGGCAACATGACCCCGATGATGCGAGACACCATGCTCTCGAGGGTGGTCAGTCCCGTCTCCCGGGACGAGCTTCGCCATGTCCAGACCATTCTGAAGGCCGGCCGCTTCGTGTCTGCAGATGGCTCGAAGGACTACCTACAGAGCCTTCAGACTCTCGACATCCCTCTTCTGGCCATCGCTGGCAGCAACGATCATGTCGCCCCGCCCGATGCGGTCCGCCCCTGGGTCACCTCGTCAGCGAGCCCCGACGAGAGCTTCTGGACGATCGGTCAAAGTGAAGGCTTCTCGGCAGACTACGGGCATCTCGACCTCGTGCTCGGACTGCGAGCACGAGAAGACGTCCTGTTTCCTATCGTGGAGTGGTTAGAGCAGCGTCTGCTTCGATGAGCCTTACAGCTCCGTCGACTTCTCCATGCGACCGAAGGCCCGATCTATCGGATACTTCTGCGCATTGATGGCGAGCTTGTCCATCACGGCCTGCCCAAGGTCGACATCAGCGGCCTGGGCAAGATTGAGAAGGCAGATCGCAACATCCGCCAGCTCTCGACGAACGGACTCGTTCCGACCCTCGACCGGCGGCTGCGGACCATCATCGCTGCACCACAGGTAGAGCTCGAGCAGTTCGCCAACCTCGACGCTCAGCGCCATCGCGAGGTTGCGCGGGCTGTGGTATTGCCCCCAGGCTCGAGCCTCGTTGAACTGACGTACCTCTTCACACAACTTGGCAAGCGTGAACGATTGTTCTGCCACAACACACCTCAGACTGGTTAGTGGTGTCCATCTCTCTATTGAAGGAACCCACCGGGAGTCCACCATGAAGACAGTTTTGACTGCCCTTGTTGCACTCGGGATCAACGCCGTGGCCCACGCCGGCCCCAAGCGCCCCGTCACCTTCGTCGCTGACACCCGGCTAAGCGAGGGGCCTGCCGAGAACTTCAGCAGCTTGCTCGTCAACCCCAATCGGCTGGCCGACCACCTCAAGCCGCTCGACTCGGCCGAAGGTTTGGTGCCAAAGGCGACTGTCACCGAGGATCAGATTGCCATCAACGACCGCATCTTCTTCGCGACGGGTGCGTCGTCGATCCGCCCGTCCAGCCACAAGATCCTAGACCGAGTGGCTGCCGCACTCATCGATCGTCCTGACATCGAAGAGGTCTCGATTCAAGGCCACACAGCGCGCAGCCCAAATGGGGATGTCAACCTCGCGCTGAGTGTCCAGCGGGCCAAGGCTGTCGTGGACTACCTCGTGAGCAAGGGCGTCAACCGCAAGCGCATCTCGTCGATCGGCTTTGGCCAGACCCGGCCTGACGGCGACTCGGACAACCGCGTCGAGTTTGTGATCGAGAAGTGGGCCGCGGACCGCCTGCCGACGGCGGAGGCGCCAGAGATACCTGACGCGACCCAAGACACCACCACGGGAAGCCTCGTCATCGAAAACGACCGCTCCTATGAGGCAACGGTGGCGGTCAATGGAACCGTGATCGGAACCGTTGGCCCCTACACCGACGCGGCGCTTCATGGACTCCAGACTGGCCTCTACGACGTGCGCTTTACGCACACTACGGGGTACAGCTACATGCAAGCTGTGCGAACCAGCGACATCGAGAGCCCCATTGTGCCGGGCGGCGCCCCAGCTACCGCTGTCCTCCCCAACAAGGGCCTCCCTGTCGACGCTACCACTGCCGGCGAGTAAGCCAGTGCGTGCGCTCTTCGTCGCTGGACTGGCGATACAGGGGTGCGAGAAAGACTGTGTTGGCGTTGGCTGTCTAGAGCGCTTCGGCGCGGCATCCGCGGCCATGCACCTCGGCAGGACCATACCCGACCAAGGACGCTATCCGCCGACAGAGGCATCGATCACCGTGCGAGGCACCAATGCCCAAGGTCCGGACTGGGATGTAGCCATCGTTCCTGACCACATCTTGGTAGGGAGTCAGCTCGACAGCACAGTGCGAGCCTACCGCCCGGTCACCGATGAATTCATCGATGAGGCTGATTCGGTTGGCGCCATGGTCGGCGAGCACGCCACCGATGCATTTGGCCACCGGGTTCGTGCAATCTCCAACATCGATGGCGGCCTCGACCTCCTGGTGACGGCGCCCCGGCTGTCAACCACTGCAGCGATTCGTCACGTCGGGGCCGTCTATCGTTTCCCGGATATCGGCTCCGGTTGGGAGGGCGGAGTCGACACCAACACCTCTCTGTTTCGCCTCCAAGGCGACAGCCCGGGCGGGCTCCTCGGTGCATCACTGGAGGTGTGTCCAGACATGGACGGTGACGACGCCGAGGAGTGGGTCGCAGCCGCAACACGCGACGCCTCCACAGCCCAAATGGGCGGCCAAGTCATCCTGGGACGCAGCCTGGACCTCGAGGGTCTACCGCAGCAGCTGGGTGTAAGCGTGTTGACGACGCGCTGGGATGGAAACGATCTGGGCGGGCTCGCTGGAAAGGCGCTGGACTGCAGGAGCGATCTCGATGGGGACGGTGTCCCCGACTTGGTGATCGGCGCGCCCTTCGCCGACCAAAGTGTTGCCGGGAGCGACGAAGACGCGGTCGGGGCAGTCTACATTATGACCGGGGCAACACCCGCCGATGCAGGTCAACTCCGAAGCAAGGCTGACCTCGTTCTCCAGATCGGGCAGACCAATGACTGGTTCGGATGGTCCGTGAGCACGGGGGATCTCGATGGCGACCTTCTCGCCGACATCGTTGTGGGCTCACCAGGTTCAGGCGAAGCGCTCGGGCAAGTCACCATCTGGTCTGGGGCTTCGCTTCTTGATGAGGAAGAACCCGAGCCGCAGGTCCTCATCTCGGGCGCCTTCGAAGCGAGCCGCTTCGGGTGGTCGACTCATGTCGCCGACGTCAACGGAGACGGGCAAGCTGACCTCATCGTTGGCGCACCCTACACCAATCCCACCGAGGAGGATGTCGCCTACAACGCCGGCCAAATCAGCATCTTCTACGGCGGGAAGAGCTTTGATGCCTGGCCACAGAACCCAACATCGGAGAACGCAACGCTCATCTACACCGAGCCCGCGCAGTACCTGCGAAGCGGGGAGTCTGTCTTCTCGGGGAACTTTGATGGTGATGAGAGAACCGACCTTGTCTTCCTCCATCGCGCAGAGGGTGGCTAAGGTGAGTCCGGAGGGTAATCCCTCAAACCCACTGCGCGACCACCCATATCGAGATACAGGTCGCCCATTTCGGAGAGCCACCAATGCTTGACCGCGCCCGAGACATCGCCCGAGCAGCCGCCCTAGAAGCCGGTGCTGCGATTCGAGGCTTCTACAATGACGAGTACACCGTCAAGGACAAGGGCGAGGACAACCCGCTGACCGACGCTGACTTGGCCGCGAACACGATCCTCGAACGCCAACTTCGGGGCGCCTTCCCGGAGTTTGGCTGGCTGAGTGAAGAAACCGCCGACACGCCTGAGCGACTCGATAAGTCCCACGTCTGGATCGTTGACCCGCTGGATGGGACGCGCGAGTTCACGTTGGGCATTCCTGAGTTCGTGGTGAGTGTCGGGCTCGTGGTGGAGGGCCGGGCAGTCATGGGGGTGCTGTACAACCCCATCAAGGACCAACTCTTCGAGGGCATCGTAGGCGTCGGTGCAACACTCAACGGTTCCGACATTCACGTGACCGAGCACGCGGCCCTCAAGGGCTCGCGAGTCGTATGCTCGCGCACAGAGATGAAGAAAGGTTGGTTCGATGACTTTGCTGACGTTCTGACCCCCATTCCCGTGGGCTCCGTCGCCTACAAGTTCGGGCTCGTCGCCGCCGGCATGGCCGAGTCGACATTCACCCCGAGACCACGCAGCGAGTGGGACATCAGCGGAGGCGTAGCCATCGTCGAAGCGGCCGGAGGCCGGTGCTCTGACAGGACGGGAGCGCCCTATGTATTCAACCGCGCCAAGCCCCTGGTTGATGGCGTTGCGGTGTCCAACGGCCACATCCACGATGCCATCCTCGGGGTCATGAGCCGATGACCGACCTCGAGTGGTGCCGCGCTATGCTGCCTCGGGTGTCCCGTACGTTCGCAATGGGCATCCAGATGCTGCCGCAACCGTACGAGCCTTGGGTCACCGTCGGCTACCTGATGTGTCGAATCGTTGACACCGTCGAGGACACCGAGAACCTGGACTGGCCGACTCGCCAGCGGCTGTTCACCGCCTTTGATCTCGCCCTCGCCACGGGGGACTGTGGTGATTTTGAGGCAGAGGCTCACGTCTTCGAGGACAACGATGACGGAGAGTTGAGCCGTGGAATTCGCCGTGTGGTGGAGCCCATGCTCACCTTTCCAGACCCCGTCCAAACCTCCATGCGACGATGGATTGGTGAGATGAGCGGCGGAATGGCGCTCTATGCTCGCCGCCACGAGGTCGGGACGGGCCGGACGACGCTCTACAACCTCTCCGATCTTGAGCGCTACTGCTTCTACGTTGCCGGCACAGTAGGCCACCTGCTCACCGACGTCTTCCTCGTTGGTGAGCCCGCCGCTCAAGACCAGGCACCCAAGCTGCGGTCTCACGCGGAGGGCTTTGGGCTCCTCCTGCAACTGACCAACATCGTCAAGGATGTGACCGATGACGCCGACCGGGGTTGGTGCTTCATTCCAGAGTCGGTCTGCGAAGCTGAAGATCTCGACAGTCGTCAGCTGCTGGACCCCGCACATACCGCTGCAGCGATTCGGTCAGTGGATACGGTCAACCAACATGCACGACGATTCTTCGCAGAAGCCGTCGCCTACGTCATCGCATTACCAAAACAGGCAGAGAGCTTGCGTCGTTTCTGCCTGTTTCCGATGATCTTGGCGTCCAAGACCCTCGACCTGGCACTGGGTAACGGCGCCGTCGTTGACCCCAAGGCAGCGGTGAAGATCAGCCGTGAGGTCGTGGCTGAGACGGCACAGCTCGTGGAGTCGATCTTGGGCGATGACCACGCCATCGCCTCTCTATCAATCTCTACTCCTGCTGAAGCCTAATGAAGCTGCTCATCCCCGTGTTGCTCGCTGTCGTCCTCGACCTGGTCGGGTTTGGCATCGTCATCCCTCTGCTCACCTTTTACGCAGAAGAGTACGGCGCAGGCCCCGTCGCCGTGACGCTCTTGATGGCCACCTACTCCCTCGCGCAGTTTCTTATGGCACCGGTTTGGGGGGCGCTGAGCGATCGCTTTGGACGCCGTCCTATCATGCTGACGAGCATCGGAATGGCGGCGATCTGCCTCGCTGGCTTTGCCTGGGCTCAGTCCCTCGCGCTGTTGTTCCTCTTTCGAACTCTCCACGGGGCCGCAGCAGCCAATATCTCCACGGCCCAAGCCTGCGTTGCCGACGTCACCTCACCCGAGAACCGGGCCAAAGGCATGGGGATGATTGGTGCTGCGTTTGGGTTTGGCTTCACGGTCGGGCCTTTCATTGGAGGCGAGCTGTCTGTGCACGGACTGGCTGCCCCGATTTGGTTCGCGGCGGGTTTGGCTGCCCTCAACTTCATCCTCGCGTTCTTCTGGCTGAAGGAGACCCGAAAGCCTGACACGAAGAGACTTGAGCGCTCCATCCATCCAGCGTCCTTCTGGCGCGTTGCCAAGCACCCTGTGGTCGGACTGTGCATCGTTCTCACCTTCGTCATGACCATTGCCTTTGCGATTATGGAGAGCAGCTTCACACTGTTCGCCGAACATGTCCGGGACCTCGATGCACGCATGGTCGGCCGTATGTTCGGGGTCGCAGGGCTGACGATGATTATCGTCCAAGGCGGAATCATAGGACGCTTGGTCAAGCGCTTCGGAGAAGCCGCGCTCGTACCCCTCGGGGTCGGGCTTCTGAGCCTTGGCTTGTTCGCGCTACCGCTCGCCCCGCCCTTCGTACCGATGGTCGCGGTGTTCATGGTAATGGCCGTTGGCCAAGGCATCGCGAGCCCGAGCCTGCACAGCCTGATTTCGAAGGGTACTGACGCGAGTGAGCAGGGCTTTGTCCTGGGTACAAACCAGTCGATGAGTGCACTCGCAAGGGCCGTTGGCCCGAGCCTTGCCGGCCTCATCTACCTCAATGGACCTGCCTGGCCCTTTTACGTCAGCGCAGGAATCTTAGCGCTCAGCCTTCCGCTTTCATGGCATGCAGTGCGCACAAATCACCATCGATGAGATAGACTATCGATGACGGAGGGGGTTCTCGGATGACGTGTCGATTGGTCGGGGCCTGCCTCGCGCTGACGATTGGATGCTCAGGCAAGGACGCCGCAGAGTCCGCGGACTCGGGCAGCACGGGTGCGGAGCCGACCGCCAAGATTACCTCGCCTACGGCCGGTGAGCAGATTCGAGACGGGGCACTGTACGTGGCTAGAGGCCTGGTTTCTGACGACGACGATGAAGTCACCTCCCTGATCGTGCATTGGTTCCTCGGAAACGAGGAGACACCTCGAGAGTGCCCGCAAGGCGTTCACCCTGACGGAGAGGGCCTCACCCAGTGCGATGTGTCGTTTTCCTTCGACAAACCCGTGATTCGACTCAGGGTTCAAGACAACGACGGACACGAGTATGAAGATGCCGTCGTTATTGAGCTCGTAGAGGCCTCCGCACCAACAGTCAGCATTTCCGAGCCGGTCAGCGGGACAGAGTTTCGTGAGACTGACCTCATCACCTTTGTGGGCTCGGTGACCGATGGCGAAGACCGTCCTGAGGCCATGTCCATCTGGTGGGATTCGACCATCGATGGCCTGCTTGAGCTGGGAAGCACCGTCGACGCCGACGGGAATGTGCAAGGTGCCGGTTCTCTAAGTGTGGGTACCCACACCATCCGGCTCTGGGCGCAAGATACCTCCGGCCGTGAGACGAATGCTGAGACCGTCGTTCGTGTCTTCCCACCGCAGGCCGCCCCCGTGGTGGGTATCACTGAGCCCGAGAGCGGTACGACGATTGAGGCCGGTGACCTGCTGCTGTTCGTGGCCTCGATCTCGGATGAGCGTGACACGCCGGACGTGATGACAGTGAGCTGGTCTTCCAGCTTGGATGGCCCCCTCGGTGACGTCACCGCGACCTCTGACGGCCGCGCACAGCTCGCGACCAGCACGCTCGCTATCGGCGATCACGCCATCACGGTGACGGTGACCGATACCGACGGTCTCAATGCCTCCGACACGGTTCTGGTGGAGGTCACGGGCGAAACCACTCCTGGCTCCGAAGACACGGGGTCTGAGGACTAGGGCCCCTTCGTCAGCTTCGCTTCGACGGCTGCAACATCCGCTCCTCCATGCTTGAGGACTTGCATGACTTGGCGGCGGAGGTTGTCACCGTCAGGGCCCGCGGCTGCGCCCGTCGCGATCCGCAGTGGGTCAACGTCGCCCGTTGCTGCTCGTCCGGCCAAGTTCGCGAGCACCGCTTTTCCAGTGGGATCCTTCCCCACTCCGGCCGAATAACGCACAGCGGAGTCCCAGTCGCCAGAGAGAGCGTAAGCCAAGGCCAAAGGTGCGACCAACTCAGGTGATGCCTCGCAACCCACCATGAGCGCCTCCTCGCCCGCCTCGATAGCACCTGCTGGATCATTCATTCGAAGGAAGACCCGGGTGACGTTGAAGCAGCTCTCCTGGAAGGGCATCGGAGGCTGAACAATGGCCTGTCGATACCAATATGCTGCATCCGCGATCATCCCTTGGTCCTCAAGCCATCTCGCCAACGCACCCTTCGCGTAGCCTGAGGGAGCGCGCTCGATAGCGGAGCGCCAGAGAGTCGCATCATTCTTCCAGACTGGCGCCTGATTGAATGCCATATAAGTCAATCCGCCGAGCGCCAAGATGATCATCTTCCTGGCTATTGGATGGCGAGCAGTGGCGGAAACGGCCCATGCGAGGCCCACCATCGGAAGGTAGAGGTAGCGATCAACGATGGCGCCGACATGAGCCACTGCAGCCCACGCCGGGAGCAGGCCGAGAAATGCGAAGAGGAGACCGGCCCGGGCAATGGGTC
>CAZKOI010000122.1:0-9241 GCA_964554315.1 uncultured Enterobacterales bacterium
GTCACCCGTCAACCCAAACAGGTCGCTCTGGTACCACTCCATAGGGAGAATTCCCGCTAAGACGGAGGCGTACAGCCAGTTGCGGTCTGAGTAGGCCATCGTCAGGTCACGAGCGATGGAGGGGTAGCCATCGTGCTCTTCGTGGCAAACCGCAACCATGGGCAGAGTGCCATCAAAGACGTGATACTCGACACCTGTCTCGAGGGACGGCACGTCAATGCGGTTCATGGACGTCGCGGATCCAGTCATCGTCACGGCGCCGGCGCCGAGCAGGGAGCGGTCGGTGTAGTCGGTGGTGCTCACCTCATAGAACTCGACAATGAAGATGCGAGTTGCGGCTGACCCGCCGACCAGGGCGTCGATGTGACGCAGCGAGAACGGCCCAGTACCGGGTTCGGGAACGAAGACCGACCCCCAACACTCGCCCTCGATGAATCCTCCCATGAAGAAGGCCATCTCACCGTCGGTGTGTTCATCGTTCCGCACCAAGGACTCCCCGGCCTCGACCGGAGCGGTCAGTAGTGTAGCGATAAGCCCGATTGGAATGCCGCCCATGGTGCACCTCGCTGGCATGGCTTCGATTCAGCGTCCATGGTAGCACTCGCGAGACAGGCCTCGGTGAGCCATTCGTTCATTTGAGGTGTATGGAGGCAGGCAGGCACTACTCCTCGTCGATCCACTCCTGCTCAGGTGCGAGTCCTGTCGACCGTCTTGTGAGCAACAGGCCCACACCCACAAGGAGTGTGGGGATGCTCACGAGCTGGCTGGTCGATAGAAATCCGAACCAGTCCGTTCCTCGAACCAAGTCGCCTCGGAAGGCTTCGATGGTGCTTCGAAGAATGGGGTACACGATGAGCAAGGCACCAAACACTTGCCCATCAAAGCGGCGTCGGGCGTACCAGAGCCAGCTCAGAAAAGCGAAGGCGGAGAGCGCGCCAAGGCTCTCGAACACCTGGGTAGGGTACAGCGGCACACCATGAATACTCCCCACGCCAACACCTTGAACGAAGTTGAGCGCGATGAATGGAGGACCATCAGCCAGAACGATCGAGCCTCCTGGCAGTTCGAGCAGCGTCGCCGCTTGGGCCGACTCCAGCGGGCGTCCGTGGCAGCAGCCAGCAAAGAAACAACCTGACCGTCCCACGGCGAGGCCAAGCATCAGGGTGGGGGCGGCAGCGTCGACGAGCTTCCAGAAGGGGATTTGCTTACGTCGGATGTAGGCCATGCCAGCCAGTGCGCCCCCGATGGCGCCACCGTAGAAGGCAAAGCCGCCTTGGTTGACGTCGAAAAAGACCAAAGGGTTGGAGAAAAACAGCGCGGGCTCGGCGAAGACGAAGTGAAGAAGCCGACTGCCGACCAGAGCCGCGATGATGATGATTTGGTAGAACATCACCAACATGTCCGGGTCGATACCGACCTTTCTGGCGCGTTTATTGAGGACCAAAATTGCAGCCGCGAAGGCCAACATGACCATCAAGCCCCACATATGGAAGCCTTGGCCTTGAAAACGAAAGAAGGTGGGGTACATGCACGCCTCGAGCGGACAAACCCTCTAACCAAGCGAGAACCAACGTGAATGATGCTCTCATCGTCTCCCTGCTGAGTGTGGTCCCGAAGAACAGGAGCGCACGGTTGATCGGGGCCGGGGCTCGGCTTCGCCTTCCGCGGTTCGCCCATAGGATGCTGCTTCGGTGGTTTGTGAAGAAGTATGGTGTGAACCTGAGCGAGTCGGAGGGGACCCTTGAAGACTTCGACTCGCTGGGCGAATTTTTCATCCGAACGCTCAAGCCGGGAATGCGTCCGATTGATGAATCGGCAGACATTCTGGTGAGTCCGGTCGACGGTAAGGCGCACACGTTTGGGCGCATTGAGGACGGGCTCTTCCTCCAGGCCGACGGGCGACCGGCCTCCGTAGCAGAGCTGGTCGGGTCCGAAGAAGCGACGCGCTATGAGGGGGGAGGCTACGCCGTCCTTTACCTGGCGCCGCCCGATTATCACCGGGTCCACTCGCCCGTGAGCGGTCGAATCACGTCCCTCGACTATCGCCCAGGCAAGCTCTGGCCCGTCTTTGCCGCTGCGACACGGAAGGTGGGCGAGCTGTTCGGCCGGAACGAACGCCTTGTGTTTCACATGGAGACGGACGCGGGTCGGATGGCGTACGTCATGGTGGGCGCCTTTGGGGTTGGCCGCATCGGCAATGTGTTTGATGACCAGATCACCAATGCGGGTCGACGTCTCGATGGAAAGGTCTTCGACCCTGCGCCGACCGTCGAACGGGGGGGAGAGATGGGGCGCTTCGAGTTGGGGAGCACGGTCATCTTGTTGACAGAGCCGGGTCGAGTGTCGTGGACGATGGAGCCCGGTGAGGTGCTCCGCATGGGGCGTCCGATCGCGACTGTGCAGCCCGTGCAGTGATGGCTCAGGGCATCTTCGATTGTTGAGATGATGGGTTTTCGGGTTGGGCCTAGCTTGCTCGCTGGATAAGGCTCTGGCCGAGAGCATCGCCCCTGAGAACCCACCCACCCACTGAGACCCAATGAGCCTGTACACCGACTACCTTGAGCAGATCGAAGCCCGCCGAGCGCAGGGCCTAAACCCCAAGCCTGTTGAGGATGCTGCGCTGGTCGAGGAATTGATCGGCCTGATCACGGAGGAGGGGAGCGAGCAGAGGTCAAAGGCGCTGGATTTCTTCATCTACAACACGCTCCCGGGCACCACGTCCGCGGCCGGTGTCAAGGCGGGCTTCCTCGGCCGGATTGTCCGAGGTGAGGTGGTTGTCGGTGAGATCTCACCCTCGTTTGCACTGGAGCTGCTGAGCCACATGAAGGGCGGGCCGTCAGTGGAGGTTCTGCTGGACCTGGCCTTGAGCTCCGATGCTGCCCTGTCAACGGCCGCAGCCGCCGTGCTCAAGACTCAGGTCTTCCTGTACGAGGCCGATACCGATCGCCTCCAGGCTGCCCATCTTTCGGGAAACAAGGTCGCGACCGATATCCTCCAGAGCTACGCCGAGGCAGAGTTCTTCACCAAGCTTCCTCCGGTCGACGAGACCATTCAAGTCGTGACCTACGTCACCGCGGTGGGCGATGTCTCAACCGACCTGCTCTCTCCCGGCAGCGATGCCCACTCCCGGGCGGATCGGGAGCTGCATGGGCAGTGCCTCTTCGAGCACGACAAACAGGCCCAAGGCGTCCTGACCGCGCTCAAGGCACAGCATCCCGACAAGCGCGTGATGCTCGTCGCTGACAAGGGGACCATGGGCGTGGGTTCGTCCCGGATGTCCGGTGTGAATAATGTGGCGCTGTGGACGGGCATCCAAGCCAGTCCCTATGTGCCCTTCATCAACATCGCCCCGATTGTCGGTGGAACTAACGGCATCTCGCCGATCTTCCTGACCACCGTAGGCGTCACAGGCGGTATCGGCATTGATCTCAAGAACTGGGTGAAGAAGCGCGACGAGAGAGGAGATGTGGTGCTTGATGAAGACGGCGAGGCCGTCCTGGAGCGCGTGTTCTCGGTCGACACGGGAACGGTGCTCACCATCAACACCCGCACAAAGAAGCTCTACAACGAGGACGGGTCGGTCGAGCTCTGCGATATCGCAGCGGCACTTACCCCACAGAAGCTGGAGTTCATCCGCGCGCAGGGCTCTTACGCAGTGGTCTTTGGAAAGAAGCTCCAGAGTACAGCCGCAGCCATCCTCGGGGTCGAACCGCCGGTGGTCTATGCCCCGTCCAAGGTGGTCGCTCATCCTGGTCAGGGGCTCACCGCAGTGGAGAAGATCTTCAATCGAAATGCCGTTGGGGTGGCACCGGGCCAGGTGCTTCATGCTGGTTCGGATGCTCGGGTCAGGGTCAACATTGTGGGCTCCCAGGACACGACAGGCCTCATGACCTCCCAAGAGCTCGAGATGATGGCCGCGACGGTGATCTCACCGACTGTCGACGGTGGGTACCAGTCCGGCTGCCACACGGCCTCAGTTTGGGATCTCAAGTCGCGCCGAAACATACCCAAGCTGATGAGCTTCATGAACAAGTTTGGTCTCATCACGGGGCGGGACCCCGACGGTGAGTATGCGCCCATGACAGAGGTCATTCACAAGGTCCTCAACGACATCACCGTGGACGACTGGGACGTGATCATTGGTGGGGACTCCCATACCCGGATGTCAAAGGGAGTCGCGTTCGGTGCCGACTCTGGGACGGTGGCGCTGGCGCTGGCCACAGGCGAAGCGACCATGCCGATCCCGCAGTCGGTCAAAGTGACGTTCAAGGGCACGCTCAAGGATCACATGGACTTCCGTGATGTGGTGCATGCCACCCAAGCGCAAATGCTCAAGGCTTTCGGAGAGAACGTCTTCCAGGGGCGTGTGATCGAGGTGCACATCGGTACTCTCCTCTCCGATCAGGCCTTCACGTTTACCGATTGGACCGCAGAGATGAAGGCGAAGGCGTCCATCTGCATCTCGGAGCCAGACACCCTCATCGAGTCTCTCGGGATCGCCAAGGCACGGATTCAGACGATGATTGACAAGGGCATGGACAACGACTCCGGCGTCTTGCAGGGTCTGATTGACAAGGCGGAGGCACGCATCGAAGGAATCCGGTCCGGCGCGGCCCCTGCACTCACACCCGATGCGGATGCCCGCTACGCGGCGGAGTTTGTCGTTGACCTCGACCAGATCATCGAGCCGATGATTGCCGACCCCGACGTCCACAATGATGATGTCTCCAAGCGCTACACCCACGACACGATTCGCCCCATTTCTTTCTATGGCGGGAGCAAGTCGGTGGATCTCGGCTTCGTCGGCTCATGCATGGTTCATAAGGGAGACATGAAGATCATCTCGCAGATGCTCAAGAACATCGAGCGGAACGAGGGAACGGTGACCTTCAAGGCGCCCCTGGTTGTGGCCCCTCCGACCTACAACATCGTGGATGAGCTCAAGGCCGAAGGCGACTGGGCTGTGCTTCAGAAGTACTCCGGGTTTGAGTTCGACGATGCGGACCCGAAGAGTACAGCGCGGACCGAGTACGAGAACATCATGTACCTCGAGCGGCCGGGGTGTAATCTCTGCATGGGTAACCAAGAGAAGGCTGCCAAGGGCGACACTGTCATGGCCACGTCGACGCGCTTGTTTCAGGGACGCGTGGTGGCGGACAGTGAAGACAAGAAGGGAGAGTCTCTCCTGGCGTCAACGCCTGTGGTGGTGCTCTCATCCATCCTGGGACGCACCCCGAGCATGGACGAGTACCTCGCAGCGGTCGAGGGGATAAACCTCACGAGCTACGCCCCGCCCGTGAGCTGAGCAAGTCCCCTCAGCGACGCGCGAAGATGGCAGGAAGCCCCAGTCCAAGCGCGGGGAGGTGAGCAACGGCCCAGTAGACCGTGGCGTAGGCCAGAGCGCCGGCGGCATCCACGCCGAAGTGAGGGAGTACCAGGCTGCAAGCGGCCGCCGGCCCTGCGGCCATTGTGGGAGGAAGGACGAACGCCGCCAAGCTCGAAGCGGCCAGAACCATCGAGGCTGCAGTGATGGGCGCATCCACGGTGCTGGTCACGGCGACGAGGGCAATGCTGAACGATGCAACCACCATCACGACCTGAAGAACCGCTGCGATCGAGTGCACGAAAAGGTATCGACCGCTGCCGACCATCCCGGCGATTTGGACGAAGGTTTGGCGGATCAAGGCCAGGATTGAGGAGCTTGGGACGGGCCGCTCTCGAAGCCGCCGTCCAACCGCAGCGATGGTGGTCAACCCAGCCACCCCGAGTCCTAGAGCACCCGCAATCCACAACACGGGGTTCTGCTCGCTGCCGGTGATCTCGGTCCACTGTGCAGCTCCCAGGCCGAGGACAGCCATCAAGAAGGCTGCAAAGAGCGCAGCTTCGAGGAAGCTGGTCACTCCGATTGCCGCTGTGCTCGTTGGAGGCGGTACGCTGCAGTCCCGATCGAGCATGGCGATGGCCGCCACGTCCCCCCCTCGCGCCGGGAGTATCAGATTGAGCACACCCGCGACGACTCCAACCGAGATGACCTTCAAGAGAGCGGGGCGAGGTTGAGGAAGCGCGAGCCAGAGGCGCCATTCGTGAATGATGAGCGAGAGCGCCTTGACCGCCATTGCGGCCACCAAGAGCAGCGGTGAGCCGCTGGTGAGGACGCCCCAGACCACCTCCCACTGTGCATTTCGCAGAAGCATCCACAGAATGCCGACGGAGACGCCCACCTGTACGCTCAACCTGGCTGCGGGGTTCCTCAGAAGTTTGAGCACTCGATCGTCAACTCATAGTTGCCGTAGACGCCTCCCTTTCCATCGATGGCGACCAGATACGGGACCTCTCGACTGGTCGCAGACATCGTGGCTCGCCCCCCGCGAGGCGTGAGGTCGGCCTGGCACTCCCCGATGCGCTGGGCATGGGCCAGCTTAGGACACTCCAGCGTCTTGTCACCCCACCGAAGGGCAAAGACGTCCAAGTCACCGCAGTCGCTCACGAGCTTCGCGGTGGCATTGGTGTGGGGCGGTACCACCACCTTGTAGACCATCTCGGGGCCAGGGTGACCCCCAGGGCTCGATACCGCCATACAGGTCGCTCGGCGATAGAACTCATCAGACCAGTCAGACCGGCCCATTTTGTTGTTTCCCTTCACAGTGTCACCGCATCGAAGGGTTCGCGTGATGCAACCCGAGGGTCGTCGACTCGAGAAGGCAGGGTCGCACTCAACGGTGAACGGTGCCCACTCCTCGTTCATAAACTCTAGCGCAGGCACAAACTTGGCGGTGAAAGGACCGAGCGAATCGCAGCCAGCTAGAAAGACGACTGCGAGTATGCTCATCGCACGATCTCATGGCGAAGCAGTCCGTACATGGCGCAGTCGGCAGGCTCACCGTCTGGTCCTGGGCCGCCCCTCATGATGCCCTCGGCCTGGAAGTTGAGGCGCGCGAGGACCTTGCGGGCCCCGTCATCGCGGGAGTGGACTCGCGCCTCGAATCGACTGACATCGGGAAAGGCTTCCGCGAGATACTGGATGAGTGCGCCCACCGCTTCGGTCGCGAGTCCCTTGCCCGCAACCTCTGGATGCAACACCCAGCCGACCTCGAGGGCAGGGGGCGCTAGCCAGACTTGTCGGAAGGCGAGCCCGCCGATGAGTTGTCGGTCAACAGTGATCCCTAGGTCGCACCGTGGCGGTCGTCCGTAACGCGCCACGGTGTCGGCCATGTACCGGGCGACGGACGCCGCGTCGGTGCCACCCAGCCAGTTCCCGTAGCGGTGTGCGGCGTAGGCACTCGTGAAGTCGCGTACAGCCTTCAGGTCGGTCACGTTCATGGGACGGATGACGAGGCGCTCGGTCTTGATGGTCGGGGGTTTCCAGCCGCTCATTTTCCGGTCTCTCCAGGTGTGTTCAGGGCCGCAACCCACGGTGCGGTGCCCCCGGTCAAGGACCAGGTCTCATCGAGGCCCCGGTGGCGGAGGAATCGAACCACCTCGTCGCTCTTTGAGGGGTCGTCGGCAATGACCACTACGGTGGCACTGGGCGGAAGCTCAGCGATGCGTATTCCGACCTGCTTGAGCGGTATGGACAGCACACCCTCGATGGGTGCGGGGATATCCGAGACATCCACGACGCAGCCGTCCTTCAGGGCGGTCATGGCTGCAGCCAACTCAACGTGAATAGGGCCCGGATCGAAGTCGGCTGGCACGGAGATGTCCATGCTCTTGTTGGCTTTCGCGGAGGCGGCGTCTTTGGCCGCAAGGTCGGCCCATTTCTTGGACTCGCTCGCTTGGACAGCCCGCGCGACTCCACCGATGACCTTGAAAGGCAGGTTCAACATCTTTCCAATCATGCGGCAGACTATACCGCGTGCGACCGTCCGTCGCTGCCTTCAAGCCAATCGTCATTCGGACCATTCGCTGTTGTCCCCGGCAGGATAGGGAGGCAGCATGCGAATCTTGATGGCCGCCCGGCGCTTCCCACCCGACGTGTTCTCGGGTGCAGAGACCGTCTTCGAGTCCCTATACCAGCAGGCTCGAACCAAGCACGAGGTGCGGCTGGTCGCCGGCTGGCACAGTTCACGAGACCGAATTCCCGCAGAGGCCGTCGGCGTCAAGCTTTCGGGGCTTGGCTTGGGGAAGCAGTGGCTCGCGATGAGCGCAACAATTCGTCAAGAAGTACGTCGCTTGAAGCCTGACGTGGTGCTCAGTAACAACGTAGAGATTGTTCCCACGGGAACCCCTACCGTCTGCATTGTGCACAGCCTCCACTTTGGAGAGCCCAGGGGAAGACCGGTCGGACGGGCGGTCGAGGGCCTAGCCAGCCGCATTCGTCGTTCAGCCTACGGCTTACGAAGCCGAGGTCTGGCTCGGATGGTTGCCGTCAGTGAGACGGCGCGGATGGCACTCCTTGAAGCGGGGGTACCGGACAGCCTGATTTCGGTGGTGAGGAATGGCGTGGACACGAGCCGGTTTGTCCCTCGCGTCGGCGAGTCGGATCCAGCCTGTGTGCGCTTCGTCCATCCGGCTCGAATCTTGCCTGGAAAGGGGCAGCACCTCGCGGTAGACGCGCTCGCCCGCCTGCCAAGACAGCACAAACGTCGTGCTGAGCTTCAGGTTGTTGGCGCGGTGGAGGATGCGGTGTATCTCGACCAGGTGAGAGTCCAGGCCTACAACCAGCGGGTTTCGTTCTGCCCCGATGTGCCTGACATCGTCCCGCACCTCCAGGGGGCCGACGTCGTGGTCTATCCCTCCGTCATGGCAGAGGGCTTTGGTCTCACTGCCGTCGAAGCCATGGCCTGCGGGGTGCCCGTTATCTGGAGCAACCAGCCCGGAATGCGGGAAGCGACCGGTGGCATTGGTGTGCCCGTCGCCGTCGGTGATGTGGAAGGCTTACGTGACGCCATGAAAGCACTGATGGACGATCCTGACCGGCGCCGGAGAATCGGCGCAGAGGGCCGTGCTTGGGTTGAGAAGCGGTACAGCTGGGAGAGTGTGTGGGCCCAATACGAGCACGTGTTGGCGCAGGCTCGTGCAGGGTAGGGTAGGCTGAGATCTCGAATGTGAGGAGGTTCTGTGAGACGGAAGCGGTGGAGTACCCGACGTGAGTTTGTCGAGTTGGCCGGGATCGGTCTGGTGGCTGCAGTGGTCGGGTGTGGCGGCGAGAGCAAGTCGGCTGCTGACCAGGCGACAGAGGGAGACGCGGATGCGGACGCCGATGCGGATGCGGACGCCGATGCGGATGCGGACGCCGATG
>CAZKOI010000123.1:0-9081 GCA_964554315.1 uncultured Enterobacterales bacterium
GCCAGAATCGGACGATGATGCCAGGGCCATGCTGACGGCGCTTGCAGGCCAGTGGCACAAAGTCACTACGGCTTGGTGCCTGCGCTGGTGTGGCCCAGGAAGGAGTACATCCGGGCGGCGGCTGGTCAGCGGTCACACCACGTCGAGAGTGTGCTTCCGAGATCTCACGCCCCTGGAGGTTGAGCGATATGTGGCCACGGGCGAGGGACGTGACAAGGCGGGAAGCTACGCGGTTCAGGGCGACGGTGCGGGGCTGATAAGCCGCGTGGTCGGGAGCACCACCAACGTCGTGGGGCTTCCGCTGGACACCGTTGTCCCCGCGCTCCTTGAAGCGGGGATTCGCCGATGAGCATTGCGGATCGGATCGCTCGGGTGCACCAAGAGGTCGCACAGGCGGCCGTCGATGCCGGCCGTGATCCCGCGACCGTTCGGGTTTTGGGCGCCTGCAAGACCAAGCCCGTGGAGCTGATTCGTGAAGCCCTCAATTCGGGGCAGCTGCTGCTTGGTGAGAACCATGCTCAGTCTCTCAGGGACAAGGCTCCCCTCCTCGCCGGGCACTCGCCTCCCCCCGAGTGGCACTTCATCGGCAGACTGCAGAAGAACAAGGTGAAGTATGTCGTTCCCTGGGCAGCGCTGATCCACACGGTGGACAGCCTCGCGCTGGGGGAGGCCTTGAGTCTCCGTGCGCCGGGTCCGCTCGGCGTCCTCGTCCAAGTCAACACAGGCGGCGACGAGGCAAAAGGAGGCGTCCCCGCGACCCACGCTCTTGCCCTGGCCAAGGAGCTCGAGTCGCTCGCTCACATCACCGTCCGTGGCTTCATGACCCTACCGCCCATGACCGACGATCCCGAGGACTGTGCGCCCTTCTTCTCCGAGGTGGCCGCGCTTGCTGAGAGGGGAAGGGCCGCAGGATTGCAGACCGACATCTTGTCGATGGGCATGAGCCGCGATCACCGGGTTGCCATCCGATGTGGCAGCACCCTGGTCCGCATTGGCACCGCCCTGTTCGGTGCGCGCGACTGAGCTAGTCTCGGATGATGCGGACCTCGTGGTCTTGGACGTGGCCACCCCCGCCGCCACCCCCGCCAGTTCGGAAGTAGACGTACATCACCGTCTCATCCGAGCTGTGGAAGCCCGCGAGGTCGAAATCGTACTCTGAATAGCCGGGAAGTCGTGCTGTCCCGCTCACCACTTCGCTCAGCCCCACCTCGCCATTGATCACCCATGGAAACGTCGTCTCATCATCGACAGTGTCGCAGGAGCCCTCACCCGACAACTCCGCCTCATCGCTGACTGAAAACTCCATGCTGCCGGTGCACCACTCACCCCACCACTCGCCCTCGATAACGAGCTCCGCGGAGTAACTGCCCGGATAGGGCCATGCGGAGCCCGAGTCCGCGTCCGCATCGGCATCCGAGTCGGCGTCAGCGTCCGCGTCTGTGTCTCCGTCAGCGTCCGCGTCTGTGTCTCCGTCAGCGTCCGCGTCTGTGTCTCCGTCTGCGTCTGCGTCCGCGTCTGAATCTGAACTAGCCGGCGTACCGGAGTCGTCATCCGCGTCCACTTCCGTGAAAAAGTCCTCTTGATCATCGGACAGGCTGCCAGCAGGCTTTGGGGCAGAGGGGCACCCCACGAGGGCGACCACCGAAACCGCCAGCAGACATTGCAACATTTCGTTGGGCATCATTCCTACACCTCCGAGTGCCCTGATTGTACCCCCAGTCTCCCTGCGTGGAAACTCTCCGCGCCCCGGAATACGCTTCCCGCTCCCCATGGAGTCGCTATGAGCCAGCCCATTGTAGAGTGTGTCCCCAACTTTTCAGAAGGTCGAGACCGTTCCGTCATCGACGCGATCGCCATGGCGATTGAGAGCGTGGATGGCGTTTCACTCTTGGATGTCGATCCAGGTGCCGCCACCAACCGAACGGTGATGACCATGGTGGGCGCGCCCGATGCCGTCGTTGAGGCCGCGTTTCGGGCCATAGCAAAGGCCTCCGAGTTGATCGATATGAGCACCCACAGCGGTGCCCACCCGCGAATGGGAGCGACCGATGTCTGCCCCTTTGTGCCCGTGTCCGGCATCGACATGGACGGCTGCGCCGCACTGGCACGGCAGCTGGGTGAGCGGGTTGGCCGTGAGCTCGGCATTCCCGTCTATCTCTACGAGAGCGCCGCTTCGCGCCCCGAGCGCATCAACCTCGCGAACGTTCGTGCTGGGGAGTACGAGGGCCTCGCGGCACGTTCAGACGCCCCAGAGTGGGCACCCGACTATGGTCCAGCCCAGTTCAACGCCCGCTCGGGTGCAACAGCCATCGGCGCCCGGCCGTTCCTCATTGCTTACAACATCAACCTCAACACGCGGAACACGAAGAAGGCCATGAAGATAGCGGCCCTCGTTCGCGAGAAGGGCATCATTCGGCGAGAAAGAGGCGAAATCGTCCGTGATGAGGAGGGAAATGCGGTTCGCGATCCGGGCCTGTTCAAGTGTGTGAAGGGTATCGGTTGGTACATCGAAGAGTACGGCCGCTGCCAGGTGTCGCTCAACCTCACGAATTTTGAGGTCAGCCCTATGCACGAGGTCCTCGAGGCGGCCCGCAGGATTGCGCTCGAGGAAGGTGTGATCGTCACGGGCTCCGAGCTGGTCGGGCTTGTACCGAAGGCGGCCATGACCCAGGCCGGACGCTACTATTTGGAGAAAGAAGGCGCCAACCCGGGTGTCTCTGAGCGTGAGCTGGTCGAGACCGCCATCCACTCCATGGGGCTCCGCGATGTGGGCGAGTTCGATGCCAACGCTCGAGTCGTGGAGTACGCGATCGGCGGTGACGGCCCCCTCGTGTCAATGACCGCCCGTGACTTCATCGACACGCTTGCATCCTCCGCCCCCGCCCCTGGGGGAGGCTCCGTAGCCTCACTGTGCGGCGCTATGTCGACAGCACTCTCGGCCATGGTCGGCAGCCTCACGACAGGCAAGAAGGGGTTCGAGGCGCAGTTTGAGGAACAGTGCAGCAACAGCGTCAAGGCCCAGGCGCTCAAAGAGGCCTTTCTCGCCGACATCGACAATGACACTGCCGCCTTCAACGCCATCATGGAGGCCATGAAGCTTCCAAAGAAGACCGAGACCGAGCAGGCTGCTCGGACGGCCGCTCTCGACGCCGCAACCCGGCTCGCTATCGCTGTTCCGTTAGGCGTCCTGGAGCGCTGTGTCGACGCCATCGAGGCTGCAGAGATCGCGGCCACCGGCAATCGAAATGCCCGGTCCGACGCGGGCGTCGCGGCGCTGACGGCGCAAGCCGCCGCCGAGGGCGCTTACTACAACGTCCTCATCAACCTCAGCGGATTCTCGGACACAGCCTACGCGACGCAGGCCACCGGCCGAGCCGAGGCGGCGCTCGCCGAGGTCACCGCGAGATCTCAGGCACTCGCGGACCGTGTTCGACAGCAACTGCGCGGCTAGTCTGCTCTGAGCGACCGAAACGCTCTCTGGACATGGGGGTTGGGATCGTCCCGGAGGGCCATGAGGGCCTCCAGTCCGTGCGCACGCTGCGTGTCCAGGATGCCAAGCGCGCGTACTGCGGCTCCGCGAACCTTCGCGTCAGCGTCCCTGAGAGAGGGAACGATGGCGTCAAAGCTGCCCGACGCCTTCCTCCACGACAGCGCTCGAACAGCGGCCGAGCGGAGGTCTGCCGACGGGTCTTTAAGGGACGCCATCAGCCCTGCGGTGAGCGCAGGCGACGTGAGCTCGGGCCGACGCCCAAGGAGTCGAAGGGCCTCAAACCGAACCTCCTGCGCCTCATCGCTGAGGCCACCGGCGAGCGCCTCGACCGCATCGGCGGTGCCCTTCCGCTTGTACCCGGCAAGCAGCGCCGCTCGAACAGGGGCTTCCTGCGCCTGAATCACGCGCCACGGCAGACGATTATCGCCGGTGAGCGCATAGGCGAGCGCCACCCTCACGGCGAGGTCATCCCGACCTTCTAGGAGGCGGTCAGCGATCAGGACCTGAGCCTCCGGCTCGACCAAGGCGTCGCCCGGAAAGAAATACTTCCCGGCCCGGTTCTTGATGGGCTGGAGCGAGCGGATGTGTGCGGCCAGTTCTGGACGGGCCGCGGCTACCTCCTCCGCTGAAGCCGCCGAGGCGACACCCGAGAGTATGAGTCCCAGTACAGCCATCATCATCGTCCACCTCCCCGTGGAATCAAGTGTCCCGCGTCTTCCCACCATGTCTTGGGCGCCGTTCGCTTGACGTTCGAGCCGCAGTGCACCTCACCGAGCCCCATGTGGTACACCTGCCAGTCATCCAGGAAGACCAGGTTGGTTGCCGACGGGAACCGTGACCGAACGTCCATGATCATCGGGTCGGAGGCTTGGTCGTTGACGTCCGTTCGAAGGAAGGGGTCCGCCAAGAAAAGGGTCGATACTCCGTCCACCTGACCGACGATGAGGTTCGCCATGCCCGGGATCAGCGAGGCCACTCCACCCCAACAACCGTCGACCTCCTCAAAAAGCGAGGGCATGTAGATGATGTCTTCGTCGGTCAGGTTCAGCTCTCGCCTGAAGATCTCCTCCTGCTCATCCAAGATGTCTTGGAGTTCATCGTTGAGGTAGCGGATCGCCGTGTCTTCGAGAATCTCGCCGACGGTATCGATGCTGTGACCCGCGTAGCCGCCGGGCTGGTAGCGGGTCAGCTCCAGATCGGGGTCCATCCCTTCGAGTACCGCCCATGCCGAGGCGGTGTCCGCCATGACGAACCGAAAGCCCTTGGGCGCCGTGGGGTCCGGTATGGTGGACGTAAACTCATCGATGTGGCCCACACACAACCAGGCGGAGTCCGGCTTGAACGGCTTCTGTACACCAAACCCTTCTACCGCCGCTTCAGTGGCATCGTGCGGGTCGTAGTAGCCGTTGTCACCGCCATAGTACACACGGCCGTAGGGGTAGCTGACGCCGTCAACGGTCACCGGTGGTGAGACCTCAAAGTTACCCCCATAGTCCTGGGAGTTGGCGGAGACCGACCCCCAGTTCGTGATCAGCCAGTCCGGTCCGGCGTACTCATTCTCAGGAAAGTCATCGAGGCCGTCGCCTGGATACCCCTGACCATTTCGGTGGGTGTCGAAGATGACCTCTAGGTGAGCGTCTGGCGCCGTCGCGTAGGCAAACTCGAATTCATCCTGAACCCAGACATCGTAGTCATAGGTCCAGGCACTCAGCGAGAAGAAGGCCGAACCGAGAGCCTCTTCGTAGCCATCGATGAAGCGGTCATTGCGGTAGCCCATCTCCGACACGGCCATCGCCATCGTCTCTTCCGCCGCCTGTAGGTGGTGGTTGAAGAACAACGGAGAGGCGGTGAGCTCCACCTCAAATCGGGTGTCCGTCGTGCGGTCAACGAACGTCAAGAGGCCTTGCACGATGAAGTCGTCGAACTCAACCCGAAGGTCAAGGTCCGAAGCGGTCGTGTACTCCATCGCCGCGCCGTCACCGAGGATGAGGTCTTCGCCCGCGTAGAGCCGAATCCCTGTTCCAGACAACGACAAGGTCACCTCATTTCCGTCCGTCACCAGCGTCGCGAGGGCGAAGTCGTTGTCGCCTGACGCCTCCCCGGCCTGGGCCCAGTCCGCTTCGCCGTTGCCGTCGTCGTCGTCGAGGTTGGGCACGCCAACCAGGCCGGGAAACGCACCGAGCGCCGGGGCATCGGCGTGGATCAGGCCCAGCGTGGTCTCGAGGTAGGGGCCGGAGGCCGGCGGGGCGGTGCCATCCGCGTCGGCGTCGGCGTCGCCCGTGACCCCGGTGTCGAAGAGGCTAGGCGGCGAGGCCGTCCCCTCGCCTTTTGAGCAAGCGCCAAGGAAGCAGAGGCTGGAAAGAAGCATGGTGGGCGTGGGGTGCAAGAGTCCTCCCCGGCTAGGATTCGCTGGCATGGTGCCTCCGAACGAAGCTTTCGTAAAGGGGCACCACAGAGAAAGTTGAGCGACTCAGTCGAGGAGCTTGACCAGGTTGCCCGGTGTGTCCTTGGTAAAGTTCTCCTTGCACATCGAAGAGCAAAGATGGAGCGTCGTCCCGTCGACGGTGACTTGGTGAGCCTCATCTCCGTCCATTGCCAGGGCGCATCCTGCGCACTTGGTCGCCACCTTGTCCTCGACCCCGTCCGCTGCATCGGCCACCTTCAACGCCTCGGCAACCTTGGCCGGATCGGGTGAGCTCGCAGCAGGGGCCGCCTGAGCAGCCACCACCGGCGCGGGGGGCGGGGTGGGTGGGGTCTCGCTCGCAGGCGAGCCACCGCAGGCCAAGAGTACAGAGAGAAGTGTTGTCATGGCATTGTCCTATGGCTGGGTTGGGGCCGGATGGTGGGCGCCGAGCGGCAACACGACGCCAAGAGCAAGGGCAGACTCGACCCGCCTCAGCGAGGCGGCTCCGCCCAAGAGTGCGTCTGCGATGGTGACGACGCCTCTCGCCTCAAGCGGCTCGAGCCACGTCCCTCGCACCCAGTCGTTGAAGCTTCCCATGCTGGGCCCACACCAGATCTGGTAGTCCCGCTTCCGGTCGGCCTCGCCCGTGCGCGCCCATCGACTGGTCATACCCAGGTACCACCGGAACGTGAGCGCCATCTTGTGGCGTCCGTCTCGCTCCGCCCGCTCGACCCCCGCCGGGTCTCGCTCGGCCCAGTAGGTCCGTGTGCCCTCCCAGACGTCGTCGAACGTGCGCTTGAAGATGGTCTTTTCGATCTTTTCGCGATCCTTGGCGGGAATCTCATCCATCGAGCCGTAGCGCTTGTACAGGTCGTGAAGTCGACCGGCTCGCTGGGCATACATCGACCCCCGGCTCAGCACCTGCACGTGCGCCCCGATTTCAAACATATCGGGCGCCGGACCCGTGGCGACATCGGCCATGCCCGCCTGGGCCACCATGGCCTTTGCGACCGCGCTCGTGCCCGCCTCGACACTGGCTTGATTGATCGAACCGGTCAGGAGGTAGTCGGCCCCCATCGCCAGCGCGCCAAACGCCGACTCCGGGTCACCGATGCCTCCTGCGGCTCCCACCCGTAAGTGAATCCCCCGATCGGCATAATGTTCCTCAGCCATCACGCGATCACGGAGTCGTCGAAGGGTGGGCAGGAGGACAACCAACGGGCGTCGGTCGGTGTGCCCGCCGCTATCGGCCTCAGCGGTGATGTCTTCCGCCATGGGGACTTGCCGCGCCCACTCGGCCTGTTCGACCGTGAGCCATCCCTCGGAGACACACTGGTCAAGGAGGGCCTTGGGAGGAGGCCGCATGAAGGGCTCGGCCACCTCCGCTCGGCTGACCTTCGCGAAGACCTTGTTGGGACAGACAATCGCCCCATCCGATGTGCGATGGATGCCCGCTGTACGGTACCGAACGATCGCCGGCGTGAGGGTCATGAAGGCGCTGGCCGAGACGGTCTTGCAGCCGTGCGCAAGGTACATCTCGACGGTCCCCATTTCCACCTTGGGCTCCACAGGATTGTGCAAGAGGTTGAACCCCGCGGGCCGATCCCCAAGAGCTGCCTTGATTCGCTTGACCTGCTCCTCGACGGCACCGAGCGGCAGCCCGCCCGCACCAAAGAAGCCAAGCAGGCCCGCCTGCCCCATAGCAATGACGATCTCAGCACTGGCGATCCCTCCCGCCATCGCGCCCGCGACATAGGCGGCGCGTACGCCGTGGGCCGCACGGAAGCTGGCTGCGCCGAGGTGAGCGACATCGATCGCAGGCACGATGCCCTTGAGCGGCTCCCCTGCGCCGAAGCGTCCTCCTGTGAACACACCCGCTTCACACACGAAGAGCGGCTGATCATTGCGGTGAAGCGCAGCCGTAAGATCTGTCACCTTGGTGGACGCGTCTGGTGTAAAGAGCGGCTGAGCCGATCCGACGACCGCGTGCCGGGCCTCGAGTGCTTCGGGTGAGACCCGCGGTCCGCGAGCGCCGCGGATAGCGATGGTCTCCTCGTAGGTCGGCCCGTCAGCCCAGGTGACGCGCATCTGAGCCCGCTGCCCGTGTCGTGTGAGGGAGAGGCATACGCCCGCGTCTTCCAGCACGAGGGACGCCCCCTCGGGCACCGCTCCAGCGAGCGCATCAAGACCACGAGCCTCGACGGCTGCCACCAAGCCTCCTCCAGCTCCTGCGGCCTCCGCGGAGGTTTCTCCCGCGACGACCAAGCTTGCTCGGGCTGCACCATAGGTGCTCAAGATCTGCTCCAGCTGCATCACACGCGCCCTCCAGACATGCTTCCGCGTAACAAGCGACATCGAATGGGGGGAGGAAAACCTGCGCAGTCCGCCGAAGTGGTTAGGGGTTCTCATCCCCCCTTACGATTCCCCGAAATTCCCCCTAGCCCTTCCGGATGAGCATGACGCCCGACCAGAGCGGAATTGAGCCCGTTGCGCTTCACCAAGCCACACGACATCGCTACCTAAACTACGCCATGAGCGTCATCACCTCTCGGGCGCTGCCTGACGTGCGTGATGGCTTAAAGCCCGTCCAGCGCCGCATCCTCTATGCGATGTACCACAACCTCCGCCTGCTTCCCGATGGACGCTACCGAAAGAGTGCCGCCGTCGTCGGTGAGGTGATGGCGAAGTACCATCCTCACGGCGACTCCTCCATCTACGAAGCCATGGTTCGAATGGCGCAGCCCTTTTCCCTCCGGCATATGCTGGTCGACGGACAGGGCAACTTCGGCTCGATGGACGGCGACGGCGCCGCGGCCATGCGGTACACCGAGTGCAAGCTCCGACCCCTCGCCGTGGAGCTCCTCGACGAGATCAAGAAGCGAACCGTCGACTTCCGACCGAACTACGACGGCCAACTCTTCGAGCCCATCGTCCTCCCAGCCCAGTTTCCCCAGCTGCTCGTCAACGGCGCGGAGGGGATTGCCGTTGGCATGGCGACCCGCATTCCGCCCCACAACCTTCGAGCAGTGATCGACGCATGCCTCCTGCTGGTCGAGGACCCGGAGGTCTCCCTGAAGCGGCTGGTCACCCGGGTCAAGGCACCCGACTTTCCGACCGGCGGCGTCATCCTCAACGACGCTGCGGAGCTGGCCTCGATCTACGAGACAGGCAGCGGCTCTGTGCGCCT
>CAZKOI010000124.1:0-8966 GCA_964554315.1 uncultured Enterobacterales bacterium
TAAAGTGCTTAATGAGGTTGCTGGGCTTGAGAATCCAACCGCGGAGAACATCGCAATATGGATCTTCAACCAACTCGCCGACCTTGACGGGCTCTCGAAGATCGTCGTCCACGAGACGGAGTACTGCCGGGCGACCTACCCCGCCTAGGTCGTTGGCCTGACCAACCGGCCTACAAGAAGGCCTGGATTCCAGTGATCCAACGACCGATGATGAGGTTGTGGATGTCGTGTGTGCCTTCGTAGGTCTTGACGGACTCCAGGTTGGCCATGTGGCGCATCACTGGGTACTCATCCAAGATGCCGTTAGCCCCGTGCATGTCTCGGGCCATTCGAGCAATCTCAAGCGCAATGTCGACGTTGTTCATCTTTGCCAGCGAGACCTGCTCGTTGAACATGGTTCCGTCGTCCTTCATCCGACCGAGATGAAGTGCCAATAGCTGTCCCTTGGTGATCTCGCGAAGCATCCACGCGAGCTTGTTTTGGACCAATTGGTAGCTTGCCAAGGGCTTATCGAATTGAATTCGCTCACCCACGTACTGGCGGGCGGAATCGAAGCACGCCATGGCCGCGCCGAGGGCTCCCCAGGAGATTCCAAAGCGAGCATTGTTGAGGCAGCTAAACGGACCCCGCAGACCGGCCACGTTGGGCAATATACGGTCCTTGGGAATGCGCACGTCCTGAAACACCAGCTCGCTCGTCACGCTCGCTTTGAGCGAGTGCTTACCCTTCATCTCGGGTGCGGTGAAGCCCGCGTCGTCCTTCTCAACAATGAAGCCTCGGATGGTTCCGTCAAGCTTGGCCCAGACGATAGCGAGGTCGGCAATCGTCCCGTTGGTGATCCACATCTTGGCTCCGTTGATGACGTAGCTGTCACCGTCGTCGACGGCCGTCGTCAGCATACCGCTCGGATTGGAACCAAAATCGGGCTCAGTAAGGCCGAAGCAGCCTATCAACTCACCCGCTGCCATACCCGGAAGGTACTTTTGGCGCTGCTCCTCTGAGCCGTGCTTGTGAATCGGGAACATGCAGAGCGAGCCCTGAACGGAGGCAAAGCTCCGAATACCCGAGTCGCCTCGCTCGAGCTCTTGGCAGACCAGGCCGTAAGCCACGTTGGACATGCCCGCGCAGCCATAGCCCTCTAGGTTGACCCCGAGCAGGCCCATCTCGGCCATCTGAGGGACGAGGTCATGGGGAAAGGTGCCCGCGCGACAGTGTCCCTCAATGACCGGTATCACCTGGTCTGACACCCATTCTCGAACAGCGTCGCGCACCATACGCTCCTCGTCGGAGAGGTGGGCGTCAATGTTGTAGAAGTCGACAGCTTCAAACCTGGCCATGTGGCCTCCAAGAATAAGGTGTGTGGTGGGTCATGTTCGCCAACCCCCGAGCGCACGAATGGTTTCCTCGGCCGCGAGCCGAACCTTTGCGTCCATATCCTCAAGGCGAGCGTGCAGACTCGCCAGCGCGTCGCGCGCGCGAAGGTCTTCGAGTGCTCGGCAGGCCTCGGCTCGGACATCCGGGTGCTTGTCGTCGAGCGCAGATATCACCGTCGGAATGGCGCGAGGGTCCTCCGTAAAACCCATCAACTGCACCAGGTAGTACCGGATGATGGGCTTACCCTTCTGCATGCTGTAGGCCTCGATGAGATCCGGAAGCGCGTTGCCCCGATCGAAGAGGATGTCATCAAACGCCTTATCGGAGCGGATGGGATCCGGGTCGTTGAGCGCCTCGATGAGGTCTACGTAGCGTGGGCGCATCGTCGTCCTGTCGATTCTCAAGAGGTGGGAGCAAGTCATAACCGATCGGTTAGGGTCTGGCTGCGATGAAAGTTCTGCTTACCAACGATGACGGTCTCCACGCCCCGGGAATCGAGGCGTTTCGGGCTGCGGTGGCGGATCTTTGCGACCTGTGGATGGTCGCGCCTCACGAGGAGAGGTCGGGCGCGAGCCATGGACTGACGATGAATGGACCCTTGCGGATCGACCCGTTGGGGGAGAGACGCTTCGCGACGTCGGGGACACCTGTTGATTGTGTATACCTCGCGATTCACTCCTTGCTGGGAGGGATGCCTCAGGTGGTGCTCTCAGGCATCAACAAGGGGGCCAATCTCGGCGACGACGTCATCTACTCTGGCACGGTAGCCGCGGCCCGCGAGGCTGCGCTCAATGGCATCCAGGCGTTGGCCGTTAGCTTGGCAACCGAAGGGCAGAGCGGTGAGGAGCTGCACTTCGATACCGCCGCAAGGGTGGCGGTGTTGGTGCTCCAGCGCATCATGAATGATCCGCTCCCGCCGGGGGTGTTTCTCAACCTCAATGTACCCAATGTGCCCCTTAAGGAGCTTCGAGGGGTACACGTTTGTCCCTTGGGTCGGCGCCACTATGACCCTTGGGTCGAGGCCCGCACGGATCCCAGAGGAAAAACCTACTATTGGGTCGGCGGTGCACCGCTGGGCACGGGCATGGGTGAGGGGACCGACGGCTGGTGGGTTTCCCGGGGATTTGCGAGCCTGACCCCGCTTGGGCTCGATACAACGCGAGAAGACCAGCTTGAGAAACTGAAAAGCTGGAGTATCAGCTTAGGAGAGACACAATGACGACGATTCAGAGTGAGCTGAAGGCCACCATTCGGGACATTCCGGACTTCCCTAAACCTGGGATTCTGTTCAAGGACATCACACCGGTCTTGTCGAATGCACGACTGATGCAGGGGATCGTCGACTATTTTGCCGAGAGGTTCGCCGAGTCTGGCGTCACGGCTGTGGTCGGAATGGAGTCTCGTGGGTTTATCTTTGGCGCACCATTGGCCCTCAAGCTGGGATGCGCATTTGTCCCGGCCCGAAAGCCCGGGAAGCTGCCCTATGAGAGCGTGGGGGTCGACTACGCGCTCGAGTACGGGACGGCTCGCCTCGAGATGCACACCGATGCAGTCGGTCCAAAGGACCGTGTGTTGGTGGTTGATGATTTGCTCGCCACAGGGGGCACGGCCGCCGCAACCAATGCACTCATAAGGCGGCTTGGTGCCACTATTGTGGGCAACTGCTTCGTGATCGAGCTGGACTTCTTGAGTGGCCGCGATGCGCTCGAGGGCGAGACGGTTGAGAGCCTCGTTCACTTCTGAGCTGAGAGGTCTACTCGCAAGCGTCGTGCTTGTGCTCCTCGTGTATGGGCGTGCACTGACGTATGGATTTACGAGAGAGGGTGAGATGGAGGCTGCCTCCCTTCTCGGCCTCACGGATTTCGTGGGTGTTCTCAGCGGACTCTTTGTTGATCTGGCTGCGGTTGCCCCAAATGAGCACATCTTCTCGGATTACTGGAGGCCGATTTCCAGCCTCTCGTACTTGGCAGCAGCGTGGCTGTCGTCTGGAGAGGCTTGGGGCTTCCGTCTGATTGCGTTGGTGCTCTTGGCGGTTCTGGCTTGGGCAGCCAGTCGTGAGGTTAGGCTCGGATACGGCCGAGACTTGGTGCTGCTCTTGGTGGTTCTGCATCCCATGATGTCGGCAGCGGTGGTCGACATTTCTGGAATTCCGCTCCTGCTGTGTGCGGTGTTCGGGGTGCTCGCTGTCACGAGTCCGGGGGCAGGGGCCTTCTTCTACACCCTGCTCGCGGTTGGCTCGCATGAGGCCGCGGCGGTAACCCCCCTTATTGCGATGACGCTGAGCCGTGACTCGATGGGGCAGCGGCGTCCACACAGCCGGTGGGCTCTAGCTCTGGGGGCGGTCGCGGTGTGGTGGTTGGTGAGCAGCTTGATGGTCCTTAGTGGGGTCATTTCTATCGAGGCGGTGAGCGTGCCGACAGCAGACAGCCTGGTCGAGGCTGGCGCCCAAGCGTGGTTCTACATTGAGCGACTGTTGCTCCCGTTCTCACCCCTCTTCATTCGTGAGGCGCCAGCCTTTGAGGCTCCCTGGCCAGCTCTGGCTTGGGCAGGTCTCCTGGTGGCCTTATGGCTGGCCATCAGGGTTCGCTTTGAGCGCAGTGAGCCGGCAGGCCCGGGCTTTAGTGCAGGATTCACGTGCATCGTCACTTTCCTCCTTGCGGCGGGAGGGATGCTGAGCGAGAGCGCTGGATACGGCGAAGATCGGCTTGTACTTCCGATTGTTGGTTTGGCTTGGATGCTCGCCTCGCGCCCACCCACTCGTGTCGCTGCATGGACCCTTGTGCCTCTCTTTGGCACGCTAACAGTGCTGCGTGTGGGAGTGTGGGCCGACCCGGTCGCCCTGTGGGCAGAGAGCCACAAGGCAAGGCCGAATGATGCGGTCGTGTCGCTCGGTTACGGCCAACGAATCATCACGACCGATCCGGGGCAAGCAGTGGGTTTGTTTGCGAGTGTGATCGATTCGGCTTCAAGCGACGATGCCAAGTTCAGGGCGCATGTGGGGTCGATTCAGGCCTATTTTGAATTGAACAACGAGCGCGCTGCGCTGCCGCACCTCGCAGCAGTCGCCGACCCGAATGATCCGAACCATGGCTGGCTGCTTGTCCGTCGGTGCATCCTGGAGACACGCTACAGCGTGGACGAAGCGCACTATGCCGACGGGAAGGTGAAGAGCCCGTTGGTTCGCGTATGTGGCGAGGCAGCAAGTCGGTACCCGATGCATGCGCGCCTTGCGAATGCTGCGGGCATCGAGGCGGCAATTCGGGGCGACACTGAGCGGGCACAAGCATTCATTCAGCGTGCCGTGGAGCTGGCTCCGGGGAACTCAGAGTATCGCGAGACCTTCGCACGAATTCCCATGCACACCTTGGGCTGGGGGATGGGGGAGTTACTCAGCCCCGATCCGGCGGCTGCCCCTTGAGTTCATGGTAGGCAAGCTCGACATCCCTTCGAAGCTCGGTGAGGCCTCCGTTGTTCATGATGACACGGGTGGCGGCGGCCTCTTTTTGGGCGAGCGGTAGCTGAGAGGAGATCCAGGCATCTGCAGTGGCCTGGTCGCAGTCCGCACGCTCCATGAGTCGTTGACGCTGGATCTCCGGAGAGCAACTCACCACCCACAAATGGGGGTAGAGCCTGGCACTTCCCGTCTCGACCAAGAGAGCGGCCTCCACAAAGACCGCTGGGGCCCCGGCGTCGACCTTCTGCCTGATTCGATGTGCAATCTCCGACCGGATGAGGGGATGCAGGATCTCCTCGAGAGCCTTCCGCAGTGCATCATTAGCCATGACCAATCGGCCCATCGCTGGGCGGTCGAGGTGCCCGCCGGGGGTCAAGATAGACGGCCCGAAACACTCGACAACCTGCTGCAGTCCCGACGTTCCGGGCTCGACCACCTCTCTCGCGACCACGTCTGCATCGATCACCGCGGCACCATAGGACCGGAGCAGCCCTGCAACCGTACTCTTGCCGGTCGCTATTCCACCGGTGAGGCCGACGAGGGGGGTCGGTTGGTCCGCACTCATTGCGTGTCCTGAATTCGTCTCAATGCCCAGGTCGCCGCCCGCCTGTCACAGTGCCGGTCACTCTGTGTGGCCATGACCTCGAGCGGACCTCGCGCGGACGCCGTCTCTAAGAACCCCAAGATCCGTGCGCACTGCCTACGTATCGCCGACCCTTCGAGCAATCTGATGCATTTCGGCGCAACCGTCTTGTCGAAATCATCGAGCCTCTGTCGAGCCTCCATGACCCCGATGTCGACATCGAGACCCGCACCAACCCGAACCGACTCACGTACCCGCCTCAACAAGACGCGAGCGGCATAGAGCTGGTCTCCTCGGTCCGCGCCGTCGAGATCGTTCGCATAGCGAGCATCAGAGGTGTCCTGGCGGAAGGGGGCATTCGGAATGGGCCCGGCGGCATGTACCGTGGCACTAAACAGCAGGGCAGCCAAAATCGCCCTATTCATCGAGGCGCTCGATGTACCGGAAAATGGTCCTCGGATCGACACCGAGATCGCGAGCAGTCTGCGCCTTGTTCCAGCCATTCAACTCAAGGGCTTCCCGAATGTATGCGAGCTTGAACGACTCCTCGGCCTCGGCGAGGGGCTGAATCTTTCTCTTGTCCTTGCTCGAAATGCCGAGGTCGTCCGCATTGACCAATGCTCTATCCGTCATAATCGCAGCCTTCTTCACCCGGTTCTCGAGTTGGCGGACATTCCCCGGCCAATAGGCATTTCGCATGGCTCGAATGGCCTCGTTGCTGAATCCCTTGCAGGTACTCCCATACTGCTCAGCGTACTTGTTCAGAAAAAAACGGGCGAGCTGGTGCACGTCGTCGCCGCGGTCGCGCAAGGGCGGTAGATCAACGGTGACTTCGTTAAGTCGGTACAACAAATCTTCGCGAAAGCGACCCTCCTGGATTTCGTCACCGAGATCCTTGTTCGTCGCTGCGATGACCCGAATGTTGACCGGACGTGGAGTGAGGTCACCGACCCGCTCGATGACTCGTTCTTGAAGCACACGAAGGAGCTTCACCTGGAGGTTCATCGGCATCTCGCCGATCTCGTCGAGAAAGAGGGTTCCCCCATCGGCTTGCTCGAACTTCCCAATCTTGTCTGATATGGCACCCGTGAAGGAGCCCTTCCGGTGCCCAAAGAGCTCACTCTCAAGGAGGTTCTCGGGAATTGCGCCGCAGTTAATGGACACGAAGGGTGCACGGGAACGGGGGCTGAGCCGATGGATCTCTCGTGCGACCAGCTCCTTGCCGGTCCCGGTCTCACCGAGGACGAGCGCCGAGATGTCCGTCGGTGCGATCTTCCGAATCATCTTGAAAACCGCCTTCATCGGTGCACTGGTGCCGATGATGTCGCCCTGTGCGGAGCGCATGAGCTGGTTCTTAAGATTCTGATTCTTTGTCTTCAGTTGGTTGAGCAACAGGGCCGCGTGGACAGCCACAGAAGCCTGCGCGGCCCATACCTGAAGGAGGGAGAGGTCCTTCTCAGTGAAGAGGCCGGTGACCGCGTCGTTTCCAAGGTATAGGAGCCCGAGCAAGTCGTTTCGAAACATCAGCGGCACGCACATGACGCTCGACAGCTTGAGGTCGACCACGGAGCGCGACTGACCAAACTTTCGGTCACGCATGGCATCGCTGACGATGATCGAGCGGCGATGCTCGATGACCTGATCGATAATGGTGTCGGACACGCGGCTCATGTCGGACGTCTCGTCCACGAGGTTGTGTGCAGCTGCCAGCTCCCGCTCACCATTCCGCAGGACGATGACAAAGCCCTTCTCGGCACCGGTGAGGTCGACGACCGCCTGCAGAAGTTGCTCGAAGAGGCGGTCTGGATTTTCCTCCCGCATGAGCTGTGTTGCGAACTCGACCAGTTTCTCTAAGTTCTCAGTGCTCTCCTCAGGGCTCAGTCCCTTCTTCGGCGGTGTGCCGTCGCAGAGTGTCAATTCAAACCGACCGACCAGCAAGGTGTCGCCGTAGTTGAGGTCTGCTGAACGAATTCGCTCACCATTGAGGTAGATTTGGGCGGAGGTGTCGGCCGCATTGACCGAGAAGGCCCGACCTGCCTTGACCAGGTTGGCATGGGTGGGGCGGAGCGCAGGATCATCGAGGACGACGTCGTTGCCCCGCTGTCGCCCGATGCTGACCAGTGGCTTCTTTAGAACGATGTCCCGTGTGGTCTGTCGCACCGTGTCCTTGCAGGCAAGATAGGGCATCCCGTCTCCTTATCCGCCGAGAGTATAACGACTGAATTACCGCAAGGGGACCGTCAATCTTAGGGTGGCTGCGGGACCTGCGCTGTCAGCGTAGACGGCGCCCGATAACCGGGCCGTGGACGATGACGATTGCCTTACATGCTGGTGGGCTTCGACCACACTCCACATCCACACACCGTAAAATCCAGCGGTGGCCCCCCACTGGACGGCACGCTTTCGATTGAGCGAGGTGCGCTCCCCGTCCGTCGCCCACGTATGGTCAGCAGCCAAGCCCAGGAAGCTCGCTACACTCAATGCACCCAGAACCGCTTGGCTGCCGGCCATCGCTGCCCCGAGCCCAGGCCGTCCCGTTCTAAACTGGTAGATACCAAAGCCGGCATAGGCCAGCGGCGGCGGGGTCCTTGGGCCGGCTATGATGGGAGCGGGTGTTGGCCGAATCGGGCGCATGTAGGCGCGAATCGTCTCAAAGAATCCGCAGACATCGGGAGGATGAGCGAACGGGTCGACGACGTAATCAGGGTCGGATGTCAAAATCGACTCAAACACTTGACGTGCTTCGTCTTTGTCGCCTTTGAGGTACAGCACCTCTCCGAGATAGACGCGCGCGCGCTGTTGTTGGTCGTGCGCAATACCCCTCTTGTCGTTGACGAGGGCCACCAGTGCCGCCAGGGCCGCTTCGTGCTGCCCGGTTTGATGAAGACGTACGGCATGACCCAGGCGTGCCTCAACAGCCGTCACGGAAATGCCATCCGGCGGCGCGCTCGCGGAGGCCATGAACGGCAATACATAGAGCAAGACCGAGACCACGATGTGGAGCCGAGACATAGGGAGGAGGGTACGCCTTGTTCAACGGCCATGCAAGGCGACTTCTGGTAGACTCGCTTTTAGATCGGAGGGGGTGAAATGAGACGCATTGAGGACAGTCCTTGGTGGTCGGAGTTGTTGCGACTGAAGGACGAGCTGTCGCTCCGCGAGCTATCGGCGCGTTTTGGGCCTTCACCCGCGGCGATCGGGAATGCACTGAGGCGGAATGGGATCGTGAGGAAGCCGTCACGCGCTGGGCGGAAGCCCAAGCGGGATCCCTCGGAGGAGGCGACCGCCAAGCGGCCGGGGCGGCCCAGCGTGCTCGATGACTTTCAACACAAGATGGGAACCCTGGTCGACCGGGAGATCGCGGAGATGGCCGGGGTGACGGTAAGCGCCGTCACCAACTACCGGAGGCGTCACAACATCAAGGCGTCCACCGCGCGAGGCCGACCACGGAAGTCACCGGCTGTCGGTAGAGCGGCCTCCAGTAAGCGGGGTGCTCGAGGCTATCGTGTGGTGATTGATGGAGAGTCGTTTGTCGTTATCGCGTCTACAATCGCC
>CAZKOI010000125.1:0-8930 GCA_964554315.1 uncultured Enterobacterales bacterium
CCTGCTGTTGGACCGTCGGGTCACCAACCAGTGGTATGGACGGGTGTTTCTGTCCTCCTTGCCGGACGTGATGCGAGCCCAGGGCCCAGCCCGTGCTGTGCTGATGAGAATCCGTGGCGCGGTTACGGATCCAGAATGAAGCAACGACCCCTATGGCGCCTCGGGTGGAGGTGTGATCACTGCCGGCGACTGGCGCCCCTGAGCGCTCTGAAGGCCTGGCTCATGCAGCCCGTTGGGCCGACGGGCGGACGGGGCGATGGAGGTCGTGTGCACTTCATATGCGGTCAATGCCGGTCACTCGGAGCCCAGTAGCCCCTTTATGCCCTGGCCGACGCTCGAGAGGGGTCGACGTAGGACCACCTTTCGGCCTTGTTGGCGGCCGGCCTGCCACTCAGAGTCCGCGCTGACCCGCACTCGGCGGCCTGTTCGAAGGCGGGGGTGTCGCCTGGCAGTCCACTCATCCAGTCCAGCGTCACCGACCCACACAAGCCCCTCCTGTTCTGCTTCCTTCGCCGTTGTACTGAGGCGCTCATTGAACCCCATCATCACGCCAAGGTAGAACCTGAGGCGGCCCTTATCGCTGCGCAATCCGCGGGCCGTCTTGTGAGCGGCCCACAGCCGTCCGCAGGTCTCGAGCAAAAATCCGTGAGCGTGAACGGCCATCTGGAGATTCTCGGGTCGACCACAAACCTCTAGGGCGCGCCCCCGAGCTTGACGAGAAGGGTCATAGGCGATCACCCAGATGGGCTGAACGAAGAAATGCTGGCCGAGGATTCCGGCGAGGACCTTCTCGTGACCCGGCGTACGCCGGCGAACCACACCCAGTTGAACAAAGCGGTAGTCGTCCCCTGACGGGGTCGCGACCGCGGCCACATTGTGCCTGCGCATCAGACGATGAGCGGCGTTCATGGCTGCGGTGGCTTCGTTCTCATTGTCAGACTCCGCGAGCGCAAGTAGGCGTTCGACCTTTCGCATTATGGATGCGTGGACCGGATCCGCTCGGAGCGTACCCGCAGCCCTGCCGTCGATGGATCGCTCGACACACACACGTCGAAAGGTGGGCCCATGAGCCGATTCGTCACGAACCTTCAGTACCTCATCCACATATTGATGCGCCATCTCGTGGCGAAGGACCTCGAGCACAACGGCCCACGGGTGCTCGATGATCAAGCGCCGGGCCAGGCTGAGGGTTCGCTCCTGCCTTTTCCAGCACCCCAGGCGCCGGCTGGTATCGTCCAGACACAAAGAAGGGGGCCTCATGGCCCCCTCGAAGTGCGTGCTGTTGATGTCCGCCCACCATCGGGCAAGCTCCCTCAGGAGGGCGGCATCCACGACCTACTTGCAGTCCTTGGCACAATCACCCTTGTGCTCTTCGAGCGCATCGCAGATGCCGTCACCACACCAGTCTCCGCCCTCTGGAGGCGTGTCCGAGCAGTCACGCGGGCAGAGCTTTGGATTTTGCTTCTCAGCATCATCGCACTCGCCGTCACCACAGGGAATGTTCTGCTCACCGGGAGCCAGTCCGCCTTCAGCGGGCGCACCCTCTGGGGGCGCTTCCATTCCCTCACCCAGCGGTGGCGCTCCCTCACCCGGCGCTCCACCGTCAGCCGGGGGTGCACCGTCAGGGGGTGGGCCTGCATCGGGAGCAGGGGGATCGCCGCCCGGAGGAATCTCACCGGGCGTACCTGCCCCGTCTTGGGCACCGGGCGCCGTGCCCTCAGGAACCGGCGGTGCGCCGCCCGGAGCGTTAGCCGCAGGGTTCGCACCCCCAGCGGGGGGAGCCCCTCCGGGTTGACCGGGAGCCTCAGGCTCGGGGCAACCCACGAGCAGCATCAGCGGTAGAACAGACATCAAGAGTCGACGGGCCATGGTGACCTCCTCATTGGAAAAAGCGTCGTTAGAGGCGTATCCAAAAGTGAGCGCTGTGCAATGGCGTTTGTGATGGTGGCCACACCGAGGACGACCGTATAGGACGCCTGAATCAGGAGGCCCAATGCCCAACACCGCTATAAATCGAGACAAAGTACACGCCCTTGCGGAGGCCTGCTCCGACCAAGGGGAGGCCTTTCAGCCTGTCGCGACCCGGCTGATTAAGAATCAACGTCGTCTCTCTCGCTTCTTCGAACAAAACGTCGGCGAGATGGGGCCGCTGGCCAGTCAAGTCGGGCTGTATATGCTGAGCGTATCCTTGCGAATCTTCGACCAGGTTGGAGGCAGGCTTTCTAAGGTGAATGGTGACGACATCACCGCAGCCTCCGCTAAGGTGCAAGGGGCGGCCGGCGAGCTCTTCCCAGCCGACGCGACCTTCCATGAGCGCGCAAAGGCGGTGGAGTGGCGCGCACAGCCCCATCTGCTCGATGAGATCTTGTGGGCTCTCTTCGAGCGCGATGACAAAACCGAGGGTGAGGTGGATCTAGAGCCAGAGAAGGCGGCCCTCGTCTACCTCATGCTGTGGGCCGCCATTGAAGCCCTCGATGCGAACTGGAAGGCCCCCGCTGACGTCAACGCATGAGCCGTCACCACACGGCTGAGTCGATCGAGACCTGAAAGGACTCACAGTTGGTGCCAGCAGCAATGCTGACCTCCACGTGACCTATCGCGTCCGGTCCAATGTCCGTGATGTCCGCGTAGCGAGTAGCATCACACTGAATGGCCACCGTGAGACGCTCTATCCAGCGGTCCGACGTGTTCTCTGCTTCCAGGATGACCTCGGTGCGACCATCAGGCCATCGGGCCGCTTCGGCGTCCAGCTTCACCCATGGCGCGATATCCGTGCTGCGATTGGTCGCCCCGGCACGCGGAGAGAGCACGAGCTCTTCGCGGGCGCCATCCACTGTGACAAGAAATCGTTCGCTGACGTTCAGACCGAGGAGACCAACCGCATCCCCGTTCGCACAGGCATCGCAGACCGCAATGCTCACGCCCTCGACCTCAAAACCGCCGACCCAGACCTTGTCTACCATGACCAGCTGCGTCTCTCGTGGGCCCGCAGCGGTGTGAAACTTCATGACTGGTGCATCACGCGGAATCGATACACCAATCTTTCTGAGCGTCGCTCTGTCCAGGGTCGTCACGGTGGCCCCGGTATCAAAGATCATCGTGACATCAGCACTGCGGCGTGCGCCCTCGATTGTGACGGGAATCTTGAGCGATCCGCTTCGTCCCTCCGTCGGTAGCACCGTCTCGTCTTCAGCAGGAGCCGCCACCTCTGGGGGCCGGTCCTTGCGAGGCGTCTCGGCCTTGGCGGGCGGCGGCTTTGACACCGTCTCCGTGGCCGCAGGCTTCGGCGGCTTTCGAGTGCCCTCTACCGAAGGCAGCCACTCGTGGATGGGACCCGCCCAGTCCTTCGTAATGTAGCCCTGACCAAAGGGCTCCATCGCGGCCAGGCCCAGTGAGAGTGAGGCCTGCCGCTCACCGGGAAAATACATCGGAAATGCAATCAGGACGGCGAGCGACCATCCAAAGAGCGACACCCCACTGGCCATAAAGCCGGTGCCCTCACCGCGCCGCGCAGACGAGGCCAGGGCGCGTGCTGGCAGCATCACCAGCGCAACCGCTGCCAGCGCGACAAGCCAGACCGGACCGCTTCGTAGCATCCCGGCACCCAGCAATGCGGTCATCGCAAGCCCTGCGGCGGCCACGCCTGCAACAAAAAATGCGATGGCGATAAGTATGCGCAACGGACTTGCCTCCTACTCACCCAGAAATACAGGAGGTGAAGCCTCTCGCCAAGCCCTGGAGAAAGAATGACAACCGAACGCGCGACGTGGTTCTGCATCGATATCGAGGCCAACGGCCCTGTGCCGGGTCTCTACGACATGGTCAGTCTCGGCGCGACTGTCGTCAGCAGAGGAGAGGATGGCGACTTGGCGCTTGGCGATGACTTCTACATGGAGCTTCAGCCCGTAGCCCCTCGCTTCGACCCAAGAGCCGCCGCGATCCACGGTCTCGACCAGGCGCGATTGGCGGCCGAGGGTCTCTCACGCGAAGACGCCGCAGCATCACTCGCTGCCTGGGTTGCGAGTCACACTCGACCGGGCACTGAGCCGTGCTTCGTGGGCCACAATGCACCGTTTGATTGGTCGTTCGTCGCCCACCTGTACGCCGAGACTGGGCGTCCAAACCCGTTCGGATACAAGGCGCTCGACACGAAAGCCCTGTCGGCAGGCTTGCTACGTCTGCACTGGCTCGACACGAGCAAGGAGGTGGTCTTCGCCCGCCTCGGCCTCCCGCCCGAGGACAAGACTCAAAAGCACCGGGCGGACTACGACGCACGGGTGCAGGCCGAGCTTCTCATCGCCCTGTTAAACCTCACCGAAGCCTAAACAAGATGCCCTGATGGTCGGACCCGGGAAGCCGGATTGTTCGCACGCTGTCCACCGGCGTCGCTCCCACCCAGAGGTGATCGAGCTGCATCAACGGGAGGTTGATCCAGTCACCGCCTGACGGCCAAGTGGTCGCAAACACGCCGTGCCCTGCCATCGGATCCGACAAGCCCTTGCCGGAGAAGGGACGGGTGGCCCAGCTGCCTGGCACCGCATTCATGTCCCCCGCCACCACGACGGGATCGCCCGCTCGACATACGGTCCAGTCTTCCTTCATCCGCCCCTGATCAATGATGTCTGCGATGCGCTCCATGTAGGGCATCAGACCCGCGATATTGAACGGCACCGGCGGCGGGCCGTGGGTCCCCATGATGCACACACTTCCGTTCACTCTCGCCATCGCTAGCGGCATGACCATGTTCTTGGCCCCAAACTCCTCGGTGATGGCCGCCTCACATTCGAGGTCGGGATGACAGTAGACGGCCGTGTAGTGAGAGGGTCGCGAAACCTGGGCATCAAAATTGTGGGCTCTGCGCACCAAGCCAGGGATCTGCCTCGCGCGTGCCTCGACCTCAATGACCAACTGAGCTCCCGTCTCCTCCATCGCGCGGGCAAGGTCTGCCCGCCCTGCGGTGTAGGCATTGACGTTGGCCACGAGGACGAGATCACCTTCACCCGAGTCCGGACCAAATGGAATCCCAGCCAGAGGAAGGACACCGATCGCAGCCACCATGCTCCAGCGCCATCGCCCCAGCCGTAGTCGGGCCACGGCGGCCCACACTGGAGAAAACAGGCAGAGCCAGGGCCATGCACTCAACCCTATCGAGTGCCCCATGTGGCCCCAGACCTCGTCCGCGGGGAAGAGCTCTCCCGCCCCACGCATCACCACCGCCAGCACCAGTGGTGCGAGAACGAGTGCATCAATTCGCCGTTCTTCGGTCAACAGTTCCCCTCACTGATTCCTACCATAGCCGAGTCGCGTTAAGGCCCCAGCGCCATGACTTCACAACGTCCTCTCATCGTCCGCGCGCTGCACAACGAGGTACTTGAGCGCCCTCCTGTCTGGTTCATGCGCCAGGCCGGTCGGTACCTTCCCGAGTATCGGGCTGTGCGAAGCCAACATACCTTCCTCGAGATGTGCCACACGCCCGAGCTTGCGGCTGAGGTGACCCTTCAACCGCTTCGTCGATACGCCTTCGACGCAGGGATCATCTTCTCCGATATTCTTCTTCCCCTCGAGAGCATGGGTGCAGATCTGGACTATGTGCCCGGCACAGGACCCGTGATCAGCAACCCCGTGCGCAGCGCAGCAGACGTGAAGGCGCTCAAGGACTTCGATCCCGTACGAGACCTGCCCGCCCCCATGGAGGCCATCCGTCTCTGCAACGAGGCCGCCGATGTGCCCATCCTCGGGTTTGCTGGCGCGCCCTTCACAATGGCGTGCTACCTCATCGAGGGTCAGGGCTCGAGAAACTGGCCCGAGACCAAGCGACTGATGTTTGGCCACCCCGCCACCTTTCAAGCGCTCCTCGACCGAATCGCGGATGCCGTGGGGGACCACCTCCAGGCTCAGATTGACGCAGGCGCGGCGGCTGTGCAGCTGTTCGATACTTGGGCCGGCGCGTTGACACCCGAGGACTTTCGACGATGGGCGCTTCCTGCGGCCCGTCGCGCACTTTCCCGAGTCAAGGGTGCACCGAGGCTCTTCTTCACCAAGGACAGCGCTCCGTTCTTGCCTTGGCTGAGGGAGGTCGAGGCCGACGCCTACGCGCTGGACTGGCGGGTGGATATCGGTCGTGCTCGCAGCGCACTCGGGGACGTTCCGATTCAAGGCAATCTCGACCCATCGGCGCTTCACGCCCCAGAGGCTGAAATTCGACGTCGCGTGCGGCAAATCATTGAGGCTGCTGGACCGAAGGGTCACGTCTTCAATCTTGGTCACGGCATTACACCGGACATCGATCCAGGTGCAGTCGCGGCGGCGGTAGACGAAGCGACTCGTTGGTCTTGGAGCTAGGTTGTCTCGTGTCGTCATTATCGGCGGCGGTGTGTCTGGGTTGGCCACTGCAAACTCGCTCGACGGGGTCGACGTCACGCTCTTAGAGGCAGGAGACGCCGCCGGCGGCCATGTCCAAACCGACCACATCGATGGCCGAATTATTGACCGGGCGGCCAACGGCTGGCTCGACTCCGAGCCCGCGATGGATCGCATGCTGGCCCGGCTCGGGCTGCACGACCAGGTCATCCCCGCCAGCGGACGCGCGGCGACGCGGTGGATTTTTGCAGACGGCCGCATGCAGGCGGCGCCCCTCACCCCGCCCGCATTCGTTCAGACATCGCTCCTGCCATGGTGGGCAAAGCTTCGGGTGTTGCTGGAGCCCCTGATTCCTCGTGCGAAGCGCGATGTGGAAGAGACAGTCGCGGACTTTGTCCGCCGACGACTCGGTCAGCGGTTCGTTGACCGCATGGTCGGACCGATGGTGGCTGGGATTTATGCCGCGAGCCCCGATGACCTCTCGCTGGAAGCCGCCTTTCCAAAGATGGCCGAGATGGAGGCTCAATATAGAAGCTTGTTCTTGGCCATGCTGGCAAGACGACGAGGCGGTGCACCTGCCGGCCACCTCCAGACCCTGCCCGGCGGCGCCGGCCAGCTCACGACCGCGATGGCGGAGAGATTGGGGAGTCGGCTCCAGACGCGATCGCCGGTCGAGGGCCTGACTCGAACCAGCGACGGCTGGAAGATTTACACCGGCTCGGGAGATCTCCACGCCGAGGCGGTCGTCCTCTGCACGCCAGCACCTGTCACGGCTCGCTTGGTGCGAGGCCTGGACAGCGGCGTGGCGTCGGCGCTTGATGCCATTCCCTACGCACCGGTGTCTGTCGTCGTCTCGGCGTGGCCCGCCGGCGCCTTCGACACGGCACCTCAGGGATTTGGTGTCCTGGTGGCGCGAGGAGAGGACGTCGGCGTGCTCGGGACCTTGTTCACTTCGGAGGCCTACCCTCACCAGACCAAGGAGGGTGAGATCCTTCTTCGAACGATGGTCGGGGGGGCGGTCGAACCCGAAGCGGCCGCGCTTGACCACCAGGCTCTTCTCGACCGGGTGTTCAGAGCCCAAGAGCGGTTCCTCGGCGGCCGCCGAGCGGATCCGACGCTGGTTCGGACCTATCGCCACGCGGCCGGCATCCCACAGTACACCCGAGGCCATCCCGGCCGGGTACGCACTATCCGTGCCGCATCTGGACGCCTGGGCGGACTCTTCTTTGCCGGAAACCACCTCTCTGGGATCGGCGTGAAGGACTGCGTGGCCACCGGCGAGCGGGTGGCAGAGGACGTTCGGGCCTGGCTGGAGGTGACCTCCCCCACTGAGGTGCTCCCGTGACAACGCTGGTCGATGTCCTCAAGCGAACCGAGGCGTACTTTCGCTCGAAAGGAATTCCGAGTCCTCGCCTGGATGCAGAGCTGATTGTCGGCCATCACCTCAACCTCGACCGGGTGGCGCTCTACCTTCAGTTCGACCGCCCTCTGAGCGAGGCGGAGCTCGAGCCCATGCGCGTCGACGTGCAGCGTCGTGCGGCTCGTGAGCCCGTGGCATGGATTCTCGGCACCAAAGGTTTTTGGTCACTGGACCTCTTGAGCCACCGCGATGTGTTGGTACCAAGGCCCGACACCGAGACACTCGTGTCGGCTGCACTCGAGGTCATTCCCGAGTCCGAGCCATGTTTTGTTGTCGACGTAGGCTGCGGTACCGGCGCCGTAGGCCTCGCGATCCTGACGGAGCGACCCGAGGCCAAGCTCTACGCTACCGACGTCTCCGAGGCCGCTCTGCGCTGCACCAAGGCGAACGTATCGGCCCTTGAGCTGGAGGGCCGAGCGGCTGTCCTCCGGGGCAGCTTGTTGCGCCCAATCCCCGCCGATCGGCCGGTGGATGTGGTCGTCTCAAACCCTCCATACATCCCATCGGGGGAGATCGATGGGCTCGTTCCCGAGATTGCCCAACACGAACCTCGCCTCGCGCTGGATGGCGGTCCCGATGGTCTGGAGGTCTACCGGCAGTTGATTCCTGCCGCAGCCGAGCGCGCACGCGTTGCGGTCATCGTCGAGCATGGTGACGGGCAGCAAGACGCCATCCGCGAGATGATGATCAACGCTCGACTTCAGGACATTCGCGAGTACGCGGACCTAACCGGGACGGTTCGAGTCGTTGCGGGTCGCCGTTAGACCGCTCTACCCTTAGACGGTAGCCCACTTGCCGATACCGACGCTCGGGATCCGCTTGAAGAGCGTGCTCTTGACGATCTCACTGAGCACCGTCGCCCCTCCCGCCATCTCGAGAAGCTCCGCGCGACCCTCCGCCTTGCTGAGCTTGCGGCGAATGAGGTCGGGCCTGAGATAGAACTTCATGTAGGCCTTCGTTCGATAGGCCCGAAGCTGCTCGGCGGTGAAGGTCTCCGTCTCAAGCTGCGGAATGTCCCCGCCCCCGTCGATGGTGTACTGGCGCCAGAAGTCCTCGTTGACATACCCCCGCTCGTTCGCGATTCGGTAGAGGTCCGTCGCAGGCAAGGCGGTGGCGACGGAGAAGCTCGCCCAATCCAGACCCAAGCCAG
>CAZKOI010000126.1:0-8888 GCA_964554315.1 uncultured Enterobacterales bacterium
ATCGACCCGGCGAGCGCATCGCTGCGGTCACAGCACGGGTGGTTTTTGATTTGGTTTGGCGACATCACTCGGGCGGAGGACCGCTTCCGCGAGGCACTGCAGCGTGATCCCGAGCATGAGCGCGCAAATGCTGGACTGGCGGCCACCCTCGAGCGTCGGCGAGAGATCGATGTCGGGCTGCAGGTCCTGAGGCCGTTCATCAGCTCGGTCAGCCCAGAGCCAAAGGTCGCGCTGAGCTTTGCAAAGCTCAGTCAGCGCAGCGGAACCCCAGAATCGGCGCTGCCCGTCATCCGTCGGGCCATGCGCCCCGGAGTCCCTCGACTTCAGGAGGCCTCTCTGCGGTTTGCGGAGGGGGAAATCCTAGACGCAATGGGGCAGGTGGACGAGGCCTTTGATGCGTTCAAGCGTGCCAATACGGCTCAGGGTGAAGGATTCAATGCCGCCGCTCACGAGGCCTTTGTTGATTCCATCATTGAAGTCTTCAGCCCTGACTTCTTCGCGTCTGTTTCTGCCCCGAAGGTGGATACCCGTGGCAGCATCATCGTCTGTGGTATGCCTCGCTCTGGCACATCGCTTGTCGAACAAATCTTGGCGACACACCCTGAGATTTTCGGCGGCGGTGAGCTCATGGACCTCCCGACAATGGCCGTCGGGCTACAGGCCTTTCTCGACAGCCCTCACCGCTACCCTGCCGTAATGTCGCATGTTGATGCGACAACTATCGAACATATGGCGCAGGCTCGGATGGAGAGTCTTCGTGCGATCTCTGAGCGATCGTTGGTGGTCGACAAGCTTCCACAGAACTTCCTTCACCTCGGTCTGGTCGCCGTGGCGACTCCAGGGGCGAAGATTATTCACTGTGTCCGTGATCCGGTCGATACCTGTCTCTCTTGCTACTTCCAGCACTTCAACGGTCCCGGCTACGCCTTCACCAACAGCCTGGAGGCATTGAGCAGCTACTACCATCAATATCACCGCCTGATGGCGCATTGGGCGGAGGTCTTGCCCCTCAAGATTCACACCGTCCAGTATGAGGAGATGGTGTCCAACACCGAGGAAGTGAGCCGAGCCGCGCTTGACTTCGTCGGCGTCGAGTGGGACGAGCGCGTGTTGAGCTTTCACGAGAATGAGCGACTCTGTGCAACGGCCTCGTATGCACAGGTGCAGCAACCGGTCTACAGCAGCAGCGTGGGACGTGCAGAGCGATATCGTCACCACCTCGAAGGTCTGCGCAGCGTGGCGATGTTGCATCAGTAGCATCGACAGGCTCACTCGGATAGCCTCTGGCCCATCGGGAGGGCGGAGCGCTTTGGCGGTGTATCGCAGCAATAACTGGACACCGGTACCGCTGAGGTCGGCTCCGTGCTGAGGTTGGCCAGTGAGACGCGGCCGGGATGGCTGGGTGAGGCGAGTGCGGCGCTCGACCAGATCCTCCTCGACCATGCGCACTGCGAGAAGAAAGCGGCCTCCACCGCCATCAATCTGATCTTTCGATACCAGTACAGGCCACAGCTCATGGTTCCGCTCTCCGAGCTGGCGAGAGAGGAGCTCCGGCACTTTGAGCTCGTTCTGAAGATTATGGAACAAAGAGGCCAGTGTTTCGAAAAGCAGGAGCCCTCGACCTACGGGGCCCGTCTTCACCAGATCGTGCGCAAGCCGGAGCCACAGCGCTTCGTCGACACCATGATCTGTTGCGCATTTATTGAGGCAAGGAGCTGCGAGCGGATGCAGATTCTGTCAGAGGGCCTCGAGGATCTCACACTCGCGAAGCTGTATGGCGGACTGTTGGCGAGCGAGGCGCGGCATCATCAGGTCTACCTCGATCTCGCAGCCACTCAGATCCCGATGAAAGAGGTCTACAAGCGGGTGGACGAAGTCGCGGTGCACGAGGCGTCAGTTATTGCCGTCCCCGACCCGTTTCCTCGACTTCACAGCTGATCTAGCGGCCCGTGGCCCAAGCCCCGCCCGGCTCAGGCTCAAAGCGCTCACCGTTGAAGCGAAGCCGCTCGACACCAGCCAGAGCTTGATTTTCTATTGTGTAGAAACAGAGATGAGAGGTTCGGTCCTGGTCGGGAAGGTACGAGTAGCCACTGGCCCCAGGATTAAGCACCGTCACCGGACCAGCGGGGCCGGGTAGTTCTGCGCGAAAGCCATGGTGCTCGTGTCCATGAACAATGGCATCGATTCCTGCCGTCTCGGATACCCATTGGCGCACCGCTTCAGCGTTGGCCAGCGCCCGAGTAGCAGGCCCGTATGGCTCACCGTGTCGTCCCACAAGGGGGTAGTGGATGCACAGGAAGGTGAACATTTGCTGGGTCTGCCCCAAGAGCTCAGTGGCGACGTCGAGCTGAGCGGACGGTGTGATGCCGCTCGATAGGGGGTGGCATCGACACGTCTCAAGCGTCACAAAGGCGACGTCCCCGTACCTCAAGAGTGACGGTGTGCCGTCGCCCATCCAGGCCCCAAAGAGGTCCCTCATCCGATCCCCAGGCGTCTCCTCGCGAACATAGGTGTCGTGGTTACCGGGAATCATCACTGTGGGAAATCGGCTGAGAATAGGGTCTAAGATCGCCCTTGCGGCCGAAAACTCCGCATCTAGCGCTTGAGCCGTCAGGTCACCGGTGAATACGACGACGTCCGGCTCAGCCTCTACGACGGCTTGCACGGCGGCCTCTTGGGCGGCCAGAGAGAACTTTGACTTTCGACCGAGGAGGTAGAGGTTTGCGGTTCCAAGGAGGCGCTTGCCCGTCATGTCGCGAAGGCGTGGGGGGGCCTGAACATGGATGTCTGTGATGTGGGCGATCTTCATGAATGCCTCCATTTGTTAGGCACTCATAGCCAACAAAGAGCCCCAGCCCCAATCATCGGATAGGGGGATTTTCTATGGACCCCCGACGGATACTTGAAGATGCTGCCCAAGAGAGGCTGGCCTGCGAGGTGCAGGTTCGCGGCGGCGGGTGGATCCGTGGCCAGGTAATCCGCGTGGAGCGTGCGGGCTTGGTGGTCACCGTCGAGGACCGCCGATTCGTCGGCGGCGAAGACTTGAGGGTCTGGCTGTCGGTTGAGGCCGTGTGCTACACCTTCGAGGCGTCGGTGATCCGCACCGGCGTGCCGGTGCCGGAGCGAAGCCAGAGTGGCTTGCTTCTAGGCTTCATCGATGGGTGGGTCGAGGCAGAAGAGAGAAATCAGGAACACCCGGTTGACCATCGGGTCGATCTCATTCCTTCAAATGGCGCGGCGATCTCGCTTCTGAGTGACCCGGTTCGCCTCGTCGATCTGGCCATCGATGGCCTCAGCTTCAGCGTCCCGGATGACTTCAAGCTGATCTTTGTCGAGAGTGGGACCATTACCGTGCGCCTGGGTGCGACGGGCGAGCAGCCGATGGATGTCGCCGCGCGTGTCGGTGATCTCGCGGCAGGTGAGGGGTACCGGCTCTACGGTTTGGTGTTCGAGGGTGTAGAGGATCCGGAGTCACACCGGCGCCTCATTAATGCCCTGCGCCCCTAGAGGGTCCCGATTTCATCGATAGAGGTTCGCCCGAGGATGCGCTTTTCGTCGCCCTCGATGTAGACCATCTCTTCGAAGCACATTGCTTTCCCATCCATGACCACGCGAGGGCTGAGCGCGTAGATTCCGATGACTCGGCGGGGATTAAGAAAGTGAACCTGGCAGCGGCGCAGGAAGATGGCCGCTCGAGCGGTCTTCGGCCATGCGGAGGCAAAGATACCCTCACAAAGCGGCACCATATGCCCAACAGACCGCGCACCGCCTAGGCTGACGCGGTGATTGTTGGCCCAACTCTCTGCAAAGACGAAGAGCTCACCGACGGTCTTGAATCGGCTCGTGAATCCACAGATGGCCCGACAAGCCTCGCGGGCCTCATGCACGAGGGGCGGGTCACTATCAACGCCGAAACAAAGGCCTGTGCCGAAGTCGCCGAAGGCGTTCTCAGTGGCCGGGGCGAGGTCGATTTCGACCAAAGTTCCGGTCTTCAATCGCCGAGTCGCCGATGGGCGATGAAACACGGACTTCTCACCGTCGAAGCGTACCTCGGGCTTGGCGAACCAGTCCGTGAAGCCAAAAGCCTGCGCTTGGGTCAGTGCAAGCTCGACGACGTCCATCTCACTCATCCCGTGCTCAAGGTTGTCGACCACCGTCCGGGTCAAGTCGATGGTCATTCGTTGAGCATTGTCGAATGCTGCGATGTCGGGACGGAGGGTGCTCATTTTCGACGTACCAAGACAAAAGCGGGGACGAGTAGCCACCATAGCGTACGTGGGGCAACCTGCGTGTTCGTTGCGCATCCGCAGCCCTCTCCGCTCACTTTGTAGATGCCCGTGTCATCATCACCTTGTGGGGTGTCCGTGGGGGGCGTTCGGTCATCATCAGCAGCGCTACCGTCCTCGGCGGGACCACCCGTGTCGCGAAGTCCCGTGTCTGCCGAGCCCGTGTCTGCCGAGCCCGGGTCGACCATGCCGGAGTCCCCGGTGTCGGGACCTGGACACTCTTCATCAACAGATTCATCGCAATCGTTGTCGATTCCGTCATCGCACAGCTCGGGGGCGCCCGGGTAGACCGACGCGTCACCGTCATCACAGTCGCCATCGAGCAGCGCAGAGTACCCATCGCCGTCAGCATCCGAGTCCTCGAAGTCAATGCGGTCGAAGGCGCCAATGTAGGAACGTCGGCCGTCAGCGACCTCAATGGTCGGATCACCTGCCTCCACCAAGGGACTGTCAATGCGGAGGTAGAGGTTGTCATTGAGGAAGTTTCGGTCGATTGATAGCTCGACGAGCCGCGGGTCAGTGGACTGGTTCCCGTCGATGCCCGTGAGGTCGGCGGTTTCTGCATAGTTGCCGCCTTCGTTGCTGTAGACATCGTTGTAGGCGAAGACCGTGACGCCAGGGGAGGTGCTGAGCCCAACACCGGACCCGACGCGTCCAAACGCGATGATGTTGTTTCGGATGTCCACCGCCGCTGAGTCAACCGCGACTTGTGCGACGCCATCACCGGAAACACATTCATTCGCCAAGAAGTCGTTGTTGATGAGTCTGACCTCTGCGGTGGGACTACCTCCTGCGGCAATTGCTCCCCCCGAGAAGGTGGCCTCATTCTCCTGAAAGACCGAAAACGTAGTCTCGATTGTTGAGCTCTCTCCTGAGAATAATGCCCCACCGTCCAGGGCCGAATTCCGTGCTAGGAATGAGCTCGAGATCGTTGCATCAGTGCCAGCAAAGTAGATCGCGCCGCCCGCCCCACCGCTGGCTTCATTCCAACGAAAGTCGCAGTTGCTGAATTCTGCAGTCGCAGAACTACTCCAGATTGCGCCGCCGTCGTCGGTGCTCCGGTTGCGTTCAAAGGTGCACTCGATGCATGTGGCCGTTCCACCGGCCGCGAACCATGCGCCGGCCTGGCCGCTGGACGAGTTGGAGTCAAAGGAACTGTGACCAATGTTCAGCGATGAGTCGATGGTGACGATGGCCCCGCCGCGTCCCTCGGTCACGTTGGAGTTGAAGGAACAGTCGGTGAACGTGACGGCGGTGTCCCGGGCCGAAAAGGCACCCCCCCCGCCCTCCGTGGACCGATGGTGATTGTTCTCAAAAATCACGCCGTCGATCTCTACTCCAGCAGACTCTGTGATGGACATTGCGCCCCCGAGCATCCACGCCTGGTTTGATTCAACCGTGGTGTTGCTGAGCGTAAAGCTCTCTGCTCCATCCACGCGCGCGAAACCGCCGCTGCCGTACATCGCCTCATTTTCTGTCACGGTGGTCAGGTTGCCGAGGGTCACCGAACTCTCCGACAAGAAGAGAGCCCCACCGCTGATGACAGCGCGGTTGCCGCTGAAGCTGGTCGTAGAGGCGGTCAGTTCGACCTCATTGGCCCAGATAGCGCCGCCTCTTCCGTTTGTGGCCCGATTCCCAAGGAAGGAACTCTCCGTGATCGAGACGACAGCATCGGTGAGGTGCATCGCTCCTCCAGCCTCCGCTGCGTTGTCTTCGAAGGTACACCCATTGATCGCGATATCAGCGCCAAAGGCCGCACGAATGGCGCCACCATTTACGGCACTATTGCCGCGAAAGGTGACGTTCTCGAATGAAGGAGCGCCGCCACTGATCTGTGCTGCACCACCGATGAAGGTCGTAGAGCCACCACAGGTCTCGAAGGTCGAGTCTCGAATCTGGAGAGACGCGCCGCTGATGAGGGCGCAGGTATGGCCTTCGCCGCGGAGGGTGAAGCCGACGAGCGTGGCGCCGCTCGGCTCGCTCGACGATGCATTGAGCGTCACAATGCCATTGCCCTCTATGACGGTGGCCTCGGCCCCGGCTAGGGACTCAATGGTGATGGCCTTCCCCAGGAAATTTATCGCCTCGGCGTAGGTTCCTGGCGCCACCTCGACGGTATCACCGGTACTTGCTGCTGCAACCGCGGCTGAAATAGTGGTGTAGCCGCCGCCCTCCGGGTCGACGGTGAGCGTCGCACCATAGGCGGACAGAGACGCAATGAGCGAAGTGAGCATGGCCTAAGTCTACCGAATCAATGACGGCTTGGCTGAATACGGTGATTTATTCGGGCCCAGTCGGGTCCGTGAACATCGGGCTCATTTATCAGTGAGTAGGTACGATATGTGCCGAGAACACGCTTCACGTAGTGGCGGGTTTCTCGGAATGGAATGTGTTCGACAAACTCGTCGGAAGGAACGTTGCCGAAGCGCGTTACCCACTTCCCGACATTGCCCTCTCCCGCGTTGTAGCCGGCGACCGCGAGGAATGGGTTGTTGTCGAAGTGATCGAAGAGGTAGTGCAGGTAGCGGCTACCAATGGCGAGGTTGAGCTCGGGATCGGTAATGGTGGTCTTCGAGACGGTCCGACCGAGCCATCCAGCGACGCGCTTGGCGGTCGCGGGCATGAGCTGTGAGAGTCCTCTCGCGCCCGCCCAGGAGCGGATGTCCTTGTTGAAGCTGCTTTCTTCACGTACCAAGGCGTGGAAGATCCGAGGATCATAGTCGTATTCGGTGGTCACACTCTGGACCTCAGCCCAGTAGCGGTCAGGAAACGCTAGGGCGAGAATGCGGTCGCGATCGGGCCCGAGCGTCGACGGGGGGTGCTTGAGGAGAAAGTGCTGAAGCCCGTCAAAGGCGCCCACAGGGTCAGCACGCTCAGCGATGCTGGCGGTGAGCGCCTTCTCAGATGGGGTCAGCCTTGCACCGAGCTGTCTGAACTCTGCTGCGGCCTCGCTGGCGAGCCCCAGTCTCGCGAGCGCGATGCCTCGTTTTGCCGCAGGGTGGTCGGCGAACACCTGACGGACCGACCACGTCTCAGCGGGCTCGATGACCCCCTTGGCGGGTATCGTCGAGAGAGAGGCCGGGGAAATCTCTCGAAGTCGGTTCGTTGCATGGATGGCGTAGAAGCTCTCGGGGTGGTCGGCGATGAGTCGCACCAGCCCCGCGACTCCTTCCTCGACGTCCTCGGCATCCGAACTGAGCTGGCTCGGGTTCTTGACCTCAGGGTAGATCCGCCAACGCGCTGCCCAGTACATGGCGCCGGTAACGTGGATGGGGTCGACCAACAGGGGCACCTCTGCGGTCATTCGGTCCGCCCAGTTGATGGCTTGGGCGGTGTCACCCGTCTGGTAAGCCAGCCACGCGAGGCGCCAGAATCCCTCTCCTGCCATGTCCCCTGTGGGGTAGGCGTCTGCCTGACGCGACCACAGGTCACTCGCTTTCGTCGGGTCGCCGGCTTCGATCCAGGCAATGCCGCCCAGGGCGTAGCCATCATCGGCCATCGAGTGATCGGGGTATCGCTCAGGAATCTGTGCGTAGGTCTGAGCAGCCTGAGCCCACGCCTTCTTTCGCTCCAGTGACTTTCCGGCGATGTAGAGTGCCTTAGGTCCGAGGTCGTCGTCGACGCCCTGACAATGTTGCCCCACCTGAGCGAGGGTGGCAGCAGCATCCGTCACTCGGTTTAGCTTGAACTGTGAGCGTCCGAGGGCATAGTGCACCCGACATGCCAGCGGGGAGGGGAGGGGGTATTCTCCCAGACGAGACGCAACGGAGTCGACGACGGACCGCCATGCACCGAGCTCCATGAGGCGGTACGTGCGCTCACCACGCTCCGTCGATGTCGGCCCACCATGGTGCTGGTTGAGGGCTGCCGCACTGCCCTTTCCACCGTCTGTGAGCGGATACATGGTGTAGAGGCGTGCCAGCCAGGGACGAGACTTAGGGTTGGACTCCCCTGCTTTTGCAACCAGTGCCCACAAAGCGATCTCTCCACCCTCAGATGGGTCGGAACGCTCGCCGAGAGCGCGGTAGATGTCCATGGCCGCCTTAGTCGCGCCGGCCTTCTTGTGGGCGGCAGCAAGCTGGAGCTGCGCGCGGGCGTAGATCGGGTTGTCAGGACTTATCTGGTCGAATGATCGGGCGGCTTCAAGGGGCTCACCACCGGCGAGGTGAATCTCGCCGGCCGTGAGGTGGCGGTGGTCTTCAGGCGCCGAGGTGTTGACCAACACATGGGTCAGGTATTCTTTTGCCTGCTGAGGGCTGTCCCCACGGAGCAATGTCCAGGCCTTCAAGAAATAAAAATCGGAGGTCTGGCGCCCGGAGAAGCCGCTGGTGTCGGTCGCCTCAAGCCCTGCGAGTGCCGCGAGGTGATCTCTCTGGGCGAGAGCGGTCAGCGTCGCGTCGGAGAGCGGTAATCGATAGCTCGTCGCCGCCTCGCCAAGAAGTGAGATTGGATCGTCAACTGAGGGCTCGGGAAGGGCGGCAAGTGCTGTAGCGATGAGAGCGGCGGCGGCGAACAAGATGCTCCTCCTTGAGACAAATGGCTAACCCATGGGTCAGACCCTGCCGTCCCGGATATGATGGAGACATCATTCTTGGAGATCAC
>CAZKOI010000127.1:0-8865 GCA_964554315.1 uncultured Enterobacterales bacterium
TGACGAGGACACCGGCGGGCTGATGGACACAGGCGTCGCATCCTCAGACCCGATCGAGGAGGCACTGCCCGCCTACTGCGAGGGTGCCCCGAGCCATGTCATCTGTGACCCTGCAATCAATTTCGATACCTGGTGGGAGTATTCAGGTGGCTACACCTTCGACACCGTGACGGGGACCACCATCAGTGTCCCTTTCACACTGCGGGAGTCGGAGCTGGATGGAGGGCAGCTGCATTTCACCACGGTCGAAGGTGCGGCCATCGATGGAAGTAGCTTCAGAGCATGGTTTTCATCGACACCAGGAGGCCCGCCGCTGGCGCCCTATGACGTCAGCAACTGCGACGCGTACATGGCGCAGGCCAGGGGAGGGATGTACTGGACGCAGAACCCTGCCAACGAGAGCCACCCGTCGTACTGCTCATTTGGGTCGGAGCCCCGCGTGCTGTACGCCAATTTTGAGGTGTGTACCTTCGCTGAGGACAGCTCTTGCATTGATGAACGACATGGGGGGTACCGCTTCCATGCCTCGCGGAGATATCGGCAATACTGAGTGCCGGGTGAGTCGTGGCCATGGCCAAGTTTAAGGTGAAGGCCTGTCCTTAAACCACCAACCGAACACGAATGGATTCGGCAATCTTCTTGTACCCAATGCGGGAATAGATGTGGTTTGAAGTGGGATTGCTGAGGTCGGTGTAGAGATTACACGCCCGCTTGCCGGCATCGAGCTGGGCCTGTGAGAGGGCCGCGACCACCCGAGATGCATGCCCTCTCCGCTGGTGCTGAGGCGGAGTGTAGACCCACGAGATGCTCGCGGTATGGGGTGTCTCGCGGACGATAACGGCCATGGAGACAAGCTCGCCGCGTGCGTCCCGCCACAGGTAGGCGCGTCCCAAATCGAGGTATCGAGCGACCCGGGCTTCAGTGGCCTCTCGAGACAACGGCTGGTCTGGAAAGCAGGCTGCAAAGCCCTCCACCATGTCTCGGAGGGTATCGCGTTCACTCACGCCCGCCTGGATCAGCCGACCGCCTGCCAAGTCAGGCATCTGCACGGTGCGGATCTCGTAGAGACCTTGGTCCATGACGTGCTCAAAGTTGCATCGATGGGTCTCCGACCATCGCTTAACGAAGGCCTGTGTGGGGGCCTCTGGTCCCTCGACGAGGGTCAGGGTGATGCTTTGGCGGTCGATGAAGTCGGCGAGACTTAGCGAAGCCCTCTCGGGCATCCGGCTGAGGACGATGCCGCGGTCAGCGTGACTGATGAAGGCGTGCGCCGCGGCGGTGGGCCCAACGCCGTAGGTCATGAAGGTGTGGCTTGGCTGTGCAGACGTGTGGCTGAGCGCGCGGTGTGTGGCGGCCCAGGCCAGGCAGTTCAGCGACTCGTGCTCTCGGAGGTAGGCTTGTCGCCGCTCAAGAAAGACTGCGGCGTTTGGGCAGGTCGACCAGTTCATTGGGCCGATTGTAGTGAATTGCGACGATGAAACAATCGAAGGCGCGGTCGTACATGTGCGCATTTGCGGTTCTTTACGGCTGGATAGCGACTGGAGAGTCGAGGGCTACCAACACCCAAAACCAACATTCGAACGGGGCCCACAAGCAGATGGGGCCGTGAGGGGGGGCGATGATCACCCCGAGCTGACGATGACCATGCGGCGAGACTCACTCGACAGTTAGGCTCTGCCGCTCGACCAAGAAATCAAAGGTCAGCTCGGACAGGCCCTTTCCGTCGACCTCTGCTTCCCACGCACCGTGGCCCGCAGGACTGCCATTTGGCATTTGCAGGGTGGCGAGCTCGCTGTGTACGCCCATCGACGCGTAGATGTCGAGGACCTCCTCGGTCTCCGTGTAGGGAGTGACCGGGTCCTCCGCGGTTCCATGAGCCATGAAGATCTCGGGGTCGCCGCTGTCGTAGCGGTCGTATTGCTCGAGCGCGTAGACGGCCTCATGAAGGTCGAGCTTTGCGGTCGAACCCCAGAACCACACCATGCTCTGAACCGCGTAGGCCTCTTCGAGGTTGGTCGACGCCAGCGTGGGGTCGTCGTCCAGGGATATCTCATCTCTGAAATCATCCGCGTTCGAGATGCCCAAAGCAAATGTCGTCAGGGCGCCAGCCGAGGCGCCACCAACGGTGATGTAGTCGGTGTTGAGGTCATAGGTGCTGGCGTTGGCCACGAGCCAGCGGAGCGCCGCCTTGGCATCCCGCTGAGCGGTATATTGGGCGATGGCCTGCTGGAGCGCTTTGACGGACGGCGGGCCTTGCTGCACCGCGAAGGTCGTCCATTCTTGCGGCGCGATCCCGGCGTAGAACTCAGCGACCTCCGTGGGGTCACTCTCTCCGGCCGTGAGCAGGTCGATGCCGCCGGTCATCTCCAGTATCTTCTCTTCGCACTCGGGAATCCTATCGGCGTCACAGAGGGTCTCCGTCGTTCGGTAGTCGATGGACGCAAAGACCCACCCTCTCGCAGCGAAGTAGTCAGCCATCTCTTCGATGCTGTCACGCGTCTTGGTCCCGCCCGTAAATCCTCCGCCGTGGATGAACATGAAGACCGGTCGGTTCGTCGTGCTCGTGTCGGGGTAGTAGACATCGAGCTTGAGCGGTATCGTGACCGGAGGCGTGCTCGTGTTGTTGTGTGCGAGTGCCTCGGCGTAGGTGACATCCGAATCCATGAGGACGGTGTACTCGGCGGTCGAGGCCACACAGGGAACGCTGTCGTCAGACGCGCACGACTTGTCGTCGGAGGCGCATGCCGATGCGAAGAAAAAGAGTGCGCCCAGATAGGCAGAATTGGACATGGGTTGCTTCTCCAGGCTTGGCTTTGCGGATGCGTGAGTCTTTTAGGGGGTAATAAGCGCCTCCAGCGGGCGCCAACCGTCTGGACGAAGCCGAGCCTTCAGCGGGAGGTAGAGACGGGGAATGAGTAGGTCAATGGTGGTGGACAGCAAATCGATGGCTTGGCATTGATGGATTTACTCGAGATGACATACGATGGGGTAGGCCGGGCGGCCTGAAGGGAGAGGGGAGCGAACCCATCCCAGCCATCATGCCCAGGGTAACCATCATGAGACTTTCCTTTGAAGCCACGGGTCGTCTGGGCGCGTGTGTGCTTGCCGCGCTCGTTAATCTCTCGCCAGCGGAGGCCAAGAAGCGAGAGGTCACGGTGCCCGTCGAGATCGGTGTGGGGCCTGCAGCGAACATCATCTCGGGGGAAATGCAGGAGCGTCAGACGTGGTTTTACGGTGCACGAATCAACCTCGAGGCCGTGATCGATAAGGCGCTCATCAAGAAATATAAGAAGAGAATCCCACGGAGATACCGAAAGATGGCCATGCAGCTCGACGAGGTAAGACTCCGTCCAGCGCCGCTCTCCTACATCCCCAAGACGCTCTACATTTCGCCTGGTGAGAACGCAATGTACGGGGCGATGTGGGACCTCTTCGGGGTCGGAACCCGTCTTGGTCCGGTCAAGGCCTCTGCGGATCTGCAGTTCGCCTATGCGTACCTCCGCTATCAAGCCTTGGACGAGGCTGACACCGCGCAGAGCATGCACCTCCTTCGGCCGGCGATCGGGTTCACCGCTCACCTCCCGCTGATGCTCACGGACTCGGTGGGTTTTGACATCGGCTGGCGCTCGACCGTGATGCCACCCCAGGAGATAGGGGCCTCACCCTTGTCCTTCACCCAGGATGTCGATGGGTCGATCTGGCACATCGGTCAGGCCTACGTTGCCTTCACCTACCGGATGCCGTACACGACGCGTCTGTGAGCGCTCAGCGCTGAACGTGAGACTGGGTCGCCCCATGGGCGGTCGCAGGTGCTGTCGCCTGGTCAAGCTACATGGTTACCTCGGTATCCATCGGGCTTTCTGGCGGCGTTCATTGGGCCTCCGACGCCGCCACAGGCTTGATTATGGGCTCCACAATCGGGGCGAGCATTGGATCCCGGTTCCGTCTGGACAAACCCAAGCCGTCCCAAATCCAGTTCTTTCCTTTTCAGGTGGGAGACGCGACTGGTTTGAGCGTGGGTGGCCGGTGGTGATTTGAGTCTCCAGCCGGTAGGGGCTGAACTCGAGCGTAGGAAGTTCAAAGCTCCTTTGGAAACTATAAAGCCGATAACCGAACGCCGCTTATGGGACACCGAACTGCTCCGCCCTTGGACAACGGAGGAAAAATCATGCCGAGACCGTGCCACATTCTGCTCAGGCGGCCCCGCTTTAGAGTCATTCTTGGTGGTCTGCCCCTGCTGAGTCTGGTCGCGTGCACAGGCAAACGGGTGATGACGGGGAATGCGCCCGCACACCACACGGACGAGGGCTTCCGGAATCTCCATCTGCCCATAGAGCAACAGAAGAAGTCCCTTTGGAGCGTGATGAAGATGCGCTTTGGCGGAGACTGGCCCGACCATGAGAAGGAAGCGGCATCCATCCCGGCGGTACCCGTAGACCTGGATCGGATCCACAACCCACCCGGCCCCCAGGCCACCTGGCTCGGACACTCCACGTTTCTGATTCAGGTGGATGGTCTCACGATCCTGACGGACCCCGTGTTCTCGGACAGGGTCTCGCCGGTCTCCTGGGCTGGACCCCTTCGGTACACGTCACCCGTCATCCAAGTGGACGAGCTGCCCCCGATCGATGTCGTGGTCGTGTCCCACAATCACTACGACCACCTGGACCTGCCCTCAATCGCGGCCATCGGTAACCAGGCGCTCTGGCTCGTGCCCTTACGGAACAGACACCTCCTCGAATCGGTGGGGGTCACCAACGTGGTCGAGCTGGACTGGTGGGAGGCCCACGCGGTTGGGGATTGGACCTTCACGGCGACGCCAGTACAGCACTGGTCTGCACGCGGCATCCACGACCGCCTGGACGCGCTGTGGTCCGGATGGGTCGGAGAGAGGAAGGGCTTTCGCTTCTACTTCGCTGGAGACACGGGCTACAACGGGCACGACTTCAAGGCGACTGGGGCGAAGTTTGGGGTGTTCGATTTGGCGCTAATCCCTATCGGCGCGTACGAGCCCGCATGGTTCATGAAGACCATGCACATCAATCCCGAAGAGGCGGTCCGTGTGCACCAGGAAGTGGGTTCCCGGCTCTCTCTCGCCATCCACTGGGGGACGTTTCCGCTCACCGCGGAGTCACCCGACGAGCCACCGCGTCGGCTGAAGAAGGCGGCTCAAGACGCAGGGTTGGCCGAAGACGCCTTTCGGGCGATTCCGCTTGGAGACACGGTGCTGATCCCCCGGCGCAGCGAGGCCATTGGGGCCACTGGGTCCGTTGAGCCGACAACAGAGCAGACGGACGAATAGATTGCACCGCGCGCGCAGTTCTCAGTCGCACGGGAGAAGCCGCGCCCGACGGACCGGTGGTTTCTCACCGAGTGCCAGGGGGCGGAGGGGATTCGGACGCTGAACCGTAGCTTAATGATGGTTCTAACCATCCATTCTCACTGGTTTTTACAAGCCACCATCCCCGCTTGTCACCGATCAACAGCCCAAACGGAAACGACACCATCGGGACCGGTCAACTGCCCATGCATGACGGCAGTGTCGATCTTGGCTCTGACCATTGCCACTTCATCTTCTTGAGCGTCGAACTCGACGACAAGGCAATGATGGCCACTAAGGTCGGGCGTGATCGTAGAAAGGTGGGGCCAGCGACAAGGCCCATCGTGGTCCCAATGCCCACAGAGTGCGACCGTTACTGCGCCGCCAGGCGCACGCTCATCGGAACCTGGTTCGAGCCGAATGCGGTACTCGCAGCGATGGGAGAAGGTAAGTTGAGTCACTTGGAGATGCTTTACACATTGAACCGGAAGTGCATGACGTCCCCGTCTTGTACCTCGTAGGCCTTACCCTCGACACGCAGCTTGCCCACACCCTTAAGGGCCGCCTCGCTGCCGTACTCCAGCAGGTCGGGGATGGCATAGACCTCGGCCCGGATGAAGCCGCGCTCGAAGTCGGAGTGGATGACGCCTGCACACTGAGGCGCGAGCCACCCGTTCTTGAACGTCCAAGCCCGAATCTCCTTGGGGCCAGCGGTGAAGTAGGTCTTGAGTCCCAGCAATCCGTAGGTCTCGCGTGCCAGCCGGTTCAGGCCAGGCTCCTCGAGACCGAGGTCCTCGAGGAAGGCGAGCTTGTCTTCTTCATCGAGCTCAGAGATCTCCGCCTCGACCTGGCCGCAGATGATGACTACACCGGCATTCTCTGCCTCTGCACGGGCTTTTACCGAAGCGACGTACGCTGAGCTTCCGTCCAGTCCGCCCTCGTCCACGTTGCACACGTAGAGCACGGGCTTGGCGGTGATGAGCTGAGCGTCCTTCACGCTCGCTCGCTCCTCAGCCGTCCAGTCACCAGACCGCGCAGGCTTTCCGGCCTCAAGGATGGCAATCAGCTTCTCGGCCACGGCGAGGTGGTGCTTGGCGTCTTTATCTCCGCTCTTTGCCGTCTTCGCAAAGCGCTGAACACGCCGCTCGCAGCTCTCGAGATCCGCCAAGATGAGCTCGGTGTCGATGGTGTCGATGTCGCGATCGGGGTCGACCGAACCATCGACATGGACCACATCGGGGTCGGCGAAGCATCGAACCACGTGGAGCACGGCGTCGACACTGCGAATGTGGCCCAGGAACTGGTTTCCGAGGCCCTCGCCCTTGCTGGCGCCTCGCACAAGGCCTGCGATGTCCACAATCTCAACCGTCGCTGGAATGACCTGCTGAGAGTTGATGACGCCATTGAGCTCAGCCAGTCGAGGGTCGGGGACTGGGACGATGCCCGTGTTGGGCTCAATGGTGCAGAAGGGGTAGTTGGCGCTCTCAGCTCCAGCGGCCGTGAGTGCGTTGAAGAGAGTGCTCTTGCCCACGTTGGGGAGGCCCACGATTCCAGCTTGAAGTGCCATCTGTCGCTCCGGTAGGCGAGCCAGCTATCGCTTGACTCCGGCCGAGGCCAGCGCAGGGCAGAGAAAGTTGCGGGCCTACTTGGCGGCCATTCGTGCCGACTCGGGGAGCTGCTCCTCCAGCATGTCGGCCCACGCCTCAAAGTAGGCGATGGCGTCCGTTCGCGCGAAGTGCGTGACGCCCGTCCCCGGGCGATGCATCCGGGCGAGTACGCGGCTGTTGCTCAAACGCTCGATGTCCCGAATGTCGGATGGAGAGAGGCCAAGCTCCATCAACTTCTGCATGATGTGGTCCATCTCGAGCCCGGTCTGCCCACAATACTCAAGGGCCTGCTCGCCCCAGTCTCCAGCGCGGGCTCGAGCAGCGTCATGGATCTCCTTGGGCGTCAGGTGGGTAACGGTCTGGGCCAGGTGGCCGCAGTTGCACAGTCCGTAGTGCGACCACTTGTACTCGGTGTTGCCGCGAAGGCGGTCGGCGGTCTCCCGCAAGGCGTCGATGAGGCGGGGATGGGGAGCAGCCATGGTGTTTTCTACCTCGGGGTTTCTCATCAAAGGCGAGAGCGCCTGCCGTTATTCCTTCGTGGCCGTGAGCTCGAGCTCGACGGTGCAAGGCTGAGCATCGAAGACTGGGCAGCGACCATCGTCGCCTCGGGGGTCAGAGATGGTGATCGTCGCCGAGCCCTCGGCCGTACTACCGCTGACCGGCGTGAGGTCGGCATCCACTGTCATGGTGACGGCACAGTCTCCGTAGGCGGTCGAGCCCAGCTCGACGTCGTCCATGACGGACCCGCGTACCTGGTAGGTCAGGCCATCGTCAGAGTCGACCCGAACGGGCATCTCGACGAAGGGCTTTCGGAGATCAATTGTGTAGACCTCGGGAAGGTCACCATAGTCGGGAATGTAGATCAGGTACTCAAAGTCATGCGGGGTGGCCGGGCCCTCGGGCATAAACAGCGCCTCGTTGGCACCGCCCAAGCAGCCATCGTCGACAGCCATAGTCTGAAACTGAAAGTCACCACCGGACCAGTTCTCGATGTCGCCTGAACCCGCGCTGCCCGAACCCTCGCTTGCATCTTTGTCAGCGCCACAGGCCAAGGTCAGTAGAAACAAAAGCATAAGCTCCCCCTAATTGCTCTGGGGCACCAAGCCGATCTGCGTTGACTTAATCATGGCCGCTGCGATGCCTTCAGCGAGTGCGGTGTGTCCGTCGGCGGTCGGGTGAACCGTGTCAATGAGAGCAGCATCGCCCGTCAGTCCAGCGGCTTGTACGACATCGGCGCCTACCACCAGCGGGGCATCCAGCTCCTGAGCAACGTCTCGCATGACGGCCCGATAGTCGACCAATCGAGTCCCTGGTTCGCCGGGCTCGGCCTGGCCATGCAGAGGAGAAGAAGGAAAGTCCACATCGCAAATAGGCTGTACAAAGACCACCGTACCCCCGGCTGCGCGCTGGTCATCCGCGAGGTCGAGCAGACATTTGCGGTACTCGTCGACGCTCAGGTTGGATGCCCCCGCCTCCATTCGTCGCCTCAAGGAGAGGTCGGAGATGAGCCAGCCGATGCCGATAGATGCGAGAGGTCCGAGCTGGGTAGCGGCGATGACGCGGTCGTGAGAGCTGGCGCGGCGATAGTCTGAGTGCTGGTTGTAGATCACCAACACATCCGGATTCAGGTCGCTGCGGAGCCGCTCGACCCAGAGGCGCGACTGCCAGCAGGTGTATCCGGGCACGCCGCCATTCTGCACTTTCATGCGTCCGTCCAAGGCACGCTCGAGCTGTGCGGCCATTGTCTGGTGGGCGTCGACCCCGTCACCGAAGACCGGCGAGTCCCCAACAATGAGCGCGAGCTTCTCGCCCGACGCTGGCTCGGGCCCGCGGAGACCGAGGCGGTTGATGCGGACGGCCTTGCCGCGCCACTGCATGGTCGATGCCTTGGGGAGAGCCCAGCCCAACTGGCTGTCGTTGACAAAGCCGTCCGTGCGC
>CAZKOI010000128.1:0-8838 GCA_964554315.1 uncultured Enterobacterales bacterium
TCAAACACGACCTGTTCGGTATCCTCCGCCCCAACTGAAGGCCTTTCTTGAGAAATTTCTTCGCCATGGCTTTGACCTGCGCCTTATCCTGCGCCTGCAGCGCCAAGCGTCCGTCGCCGGCAACCAAGGTCAAGGTTGATGATGCCACCCAGCCTCTTGCTGAAGTGACGCCAGTCCGTGGGCTTCGTTCCCTCCGCTGTCATGAGCAGCTCTGTTCACTTGTGGCCGCGGATCAGGTGCTCCAACTTTCAATCGACACCATGGAGACTGTGGAGACACAGGAGCCTCCACCCGAGCCGCCGTCGCCGTGGGTAGAGGCGGCGAACCGACCGACGCTCGACGAGGCGTGGAACCAGCGGTCACAGAACCTCTGGCGGAGCGCCTTCCAGGTCGCCATTCCCGCACCCGGCGGAGGACTGTTCAAGCATCATCGTGGCACGACACCGGGGACAAGCCGGGTCGCTCGTATCGGTGGGCGCGTCATGACGGCGAGACAAGGCCTCGACGCCGAGACGCCGGGCTACCCCTGGACTCTTGCACTTCATCCGACGGGTACAGAGGCCTATCACATCGTGTGGCCAAACCCTGACCTCATTGCCTTCAACACTCGCACCCTAGAGACCTCGTGGCGCATTCGAATGGGCGGCCCCGCCCTGGGTCTCTTCGTGACCGGAAGGGGTCGGTACATGGTGGTGGAGATTGGTGCGCCCGCCCCCCCCGACCGCTTGCTGGACTACGCCCCTACACGTCGGTCCAGCCCTCCCTCAGAGGACCCCTTTGGTGACCCTGCATGGCCGAGTATCGAGCGCCCCTTAGCCGAGCGAACGGCACTCGTGGACCTGCGCCAAGGGCAGGCGGTCGCGGTGGTTCCAGGCCACTTCATCGGGCTTTACCATGAGGGTGACGTGACACTGATAGCGGGCTCTGGCGGGGTTGCAAAGGCCACGTGGAGCGACCGCTAGAGCATGCTCCAGCTCAAGAGGATCGCGAGGGTGTTGTTCGCGGCGTGAAAGACAATCGGTGCACCAAGAGCACCCGTCGCCTCCCTGAGCCATCCCGCGACCACACCAATCAAAGTCGTGGGCAAAACCACCCAAGGATCCGCCATGTGCATGGTGCCGAAGAGAAGGGCTTGTCCGAGAAGTCCTGGCCAACGGCCCCAACGCGCGACGAGCGCGGGTTGAATGACTCCCCGAAACAAGAGCTCCTCAAACACCGCTGCGCCTACGATGCCATAGAGCAATCCAAGCGCGATCGTGGCGGGATTGCTGCTCTGGGCGATCGTCGAGACGAGATCTTGAGGCTCCACCTCGACCTCAAAGAACTCCAGCAGACGGCCCATGAGATAGCCAACCGCGAGAACAGGGCCGACCATGGCGATACTCTTGAGCGCCCACCGCGATGAGAGCGGCCTCCATGCCAGCGCCCCCACCGGCAAGAAGCTCCGCGCATGCACGAGGGCGGCGAGCATGCCGAGCACGGTCCCCAACACCCCTAGGACGAAGACATCTTCTGAGCTCCCGTCCGCGGAGTGACCGGTGACGCCCAGCAGCACTCCTGAGGCAATCGCCGATGCGAGAACCATGACGCCAAATGTCCTGAATGCGTCTCGAACCGACCAGGTCGTCACCCTATCCTCCATCAACCTCCGCCTCCAAGCACCGGTAGAATCCAAACCGGCGCTGACGCTGCTTGGTGAATCCGGCGCCCGCTGCGAGACCACAGAGATCGGCCCACTCTGCGTCATCCATACCAAAGCGCCGCCAGCCCAAGGTGACCATAAAGTCCGGCGGCCAGCCCCGTGCCGTCTGCTGAATCCAGCCCGCCGGAACACGATGCGCGGACCGGTCGGCTTCGAGCACAACCAGACGCCCCCCGGGGGCGACAACGCGCGACGCTTCACTCAGGATCTCGCCAGGCGCGCTCCAGTGGTGGACCGTCTGCACTGCGATGACGGCGCGAACCGAGCTTGAGGCGAGCCCCGTCTCAGCGCCTTCGGCGCGGATGAAGCGCACGTTTCCCAAGTGAGCTCCGTTCTTCGACGCCGCCCGAATCATCTCCTGGCTGTGGTCGATGCCAATGACAGTTGACTCCGGGTACTGCTCCCCAAGCCGCACCGCGACCCAACCTGGACCGCAGCCGAGATCAATAAATGTACCGGCTGATTCACCAAACTCTGCCGCAATACGCGCGTACGCTGGCTGGTAGTACCTCGCAGGACCGGCCTGATACATCTGATCTGAGATGGCCTTCCGCAACCCCAAATTTAGTCCCGCCCGATTATGGTCGCGGCCGCGGCCAAGAACGCCCCCACTGGACCCGCGGGAATCTCTCCCATTCTCTCAGCGGTCCGGTAAATCTCTAAGGCTGAGTCCTCGACCGAGGGTGCATCCCACACCAGCACCGCGTCCGCATGCTCCACGTCCGTTCTGATGCTTGCCCTGTCGCGTCGAACGGCCCCTGGGAGCTGCGTTAGCACCAGCCTCTTGTCCATCAGGACGGCACGAAGCTGACGGTGCTGAGCCGCGTCTCGACCGACAATCACGAGGCGGCGGCGTCCGTTTATCAAGGCAGCATCGATGAATCGACGGACCTCCGTCGCCGTGTCGAATCCTCCACAGACCTCGCACGCTGCCGGCTCGACCTCGACCACTCTTCGCTCGTCGGGTGACTGGCATCCTGCACATACACGCACGGTGCGTTCGAGCAGCTCCTTCTGCAGCGCGGCGGCTGCCCAGAGTGCAGGCTCACTGATGATGCGCTCAAGCCAGTCAGCATCATGCAGAAGGCTGGCACGCTTGGCCGGAGTGTTGAAACCCCAACGGGTCAGCACCTCCGAGACGGTGGTCTGATGCTGGCTGAGCTCGGCGCGAACGGCATCGAGCTCCGCCCGCGTTTCTTCAAGCTCTTTCTTGAGCTTGGTGACCAGCTTCTTGCTCTTAGTGAGGCGACCCTCGGCTTCATCTCGACTCGCCAACAAATGGGCCGAGGCTCTCTCCAACTCTGCGATACGCTCAGACGAGGAAGGAGCGGTCTGTGCCGGAGCCGTCGCACCCTGGCTTGCGCGGAGGCGCTTGGTCTTAGTGGAGGGTGCTTGTGGACCCCGCTTAGGCTTGGCTTGAGCCTTGTCGTCGGCCATTCGCTTGACGCCCATTCCCGCCATCAGGTTGTCGAAGTCAGAGGCCATCGTCACTCCCCCACAGTCCATCCAAGGCCCTCAGTAACCTAGCCGCGTCCATCCCATGAGGCGGAATGTGAATGAACCCGACCGGCAGCTTGAAGCGAAGAATGGCCTGGTATAGCCAGCTGTTGCAGACATAGGCTCCAGCGTCGTCGCCCACTGTGCCCGCAATTTTGCGAGCGAGCGCCTCAGAGTCGATTGTGGCCTCAAGTCGCGGCGGGCAATTGGGAGGAAGCTCAGGTGCTGTGTACCCGTCCAAATCCTCTCGCCCACCCACCTCCGGACGAGCCCCCCAGTTCTCGACGGTCACATCCGTACGCTGCACGGCTACTCCCAGGCCAACGATTGCCTCCGGGCTGTGTTCAGCAATCGCCATCTCACACAACTGAATGCTTCGCCGGTGACTCACCGGCATCTCTCGTCCAATCACCTGCACGCCGCCGAAAACACACCCATCGAGCGCTTCAGCAAGCGCTGCTGCCGGGTTGTCTATCACCGCATCAAACGGGCCAAAACCCACCAGCAGGACTGTCTTCACCCTGCCTCAGTCGTGCCCGCCACCCTCACCAAGAGCTCCTGGGCATGAATCATGGGATACGCGCGCACCGTCATGACCACACCGCTTCGCGTCGCGCGAACCTCATCCAGCCGCTCTCCGCCTATGGGGGACTGGATGTATCCGAGCAGGTGTCCAGGGCGGACAGCGTCACCGACCCTCACCTCCGCCACAAAGAAGCCTCCACAGGATGCACGATGGGTCTGCACATCGGCGTGCGTGACATCGGCCACCGTCTTCATCGAGCCCATGTCCATCCGCGCACATATTCCGAGGTGTCCGAGGAGATTGGACAAGCCATTCGCCATGGTCGTCGCATGGCGATTGTCGAGGGTGATGCCACGACCACCGACCACATGCAACGCCCTTCGACCTGCGCTCCTCCACGCACCGATCAGACCGGTCGGCTCGAGCCGGATGCCCGGCCGTCGCCACACCACAGGAAGCTGCATGGCTCGGGCAAGCTCAAGCTCTTCGCCCCCCATGGGGGCCCTCACCTGGGGGAGCTCTCGGACATGGGGTGCACCAGAGTGCACGTCGATGCAAATGTCCGCTTTGGTCGACTCGAAGATGGCATGGGCGATGCGCTGAACGACCGACCCGTCCGCATCTCCGGGGAAGGTGTGGTTGATGTCTTGGTCGTCGTAGGGCCAACGCTTCTGAGCTTGGTCTGCGCCGAAGGTGTTGACCAACGGAAAGAGGTGAACTGTCCCCTTGGGTCGCTGTGCTCGGAGCATCTTGTTGAGCAAGTTCACGGCATGAATGCTGTTGAGTTCGTTCCCGTGGAGTCCCGCCACGATGGCCGCCGAGGGCCCGCCGCTACCATAAGTCAACCGGTGGAGCTCGTACCGACCCCGATAGGGCGCATCGATAGAGAAGATCACACTCACAGCGTCACCACTCTCGCCACCATCGTTCCGGGGTAAACCACCGGGTGCTCCCGAACGGCCATCACGCGTCCGGTCGACGGACTCTGAATCGTTTGGTGCACCATGCCACTCTCCGGATCAATGACGGTGCCGAGGGTATCGCCTGCCTCGACCTCGCCCCAGACCTCAAACTCCGGTAAGAAAAGACCCGACCGCTCTGCTCTTACTCTAAAAACTTGAGTGTCGTTGACCTTGACGGGTCGGTTCATTGCCGCCCAATGAAAGGGCAGATCCTCCTCCGCTAGCACCCCCACCTGCGTCAGCAGGTGGAGGACACCCTCCGTCAGGTCCTGGCCGACGGCGTGGTTCAATCGGTTACCCGTTCCACCCTCCAAGACGATGGTGCCCGGAAACTGGTGCGCGAAGGTCTGCGTCGCCGCAGGTCCCGGACGTCTGGTCCAGACCATGGCCACATTGGCTCCCATTGCCAGCTCCGCCGCAGCGACGTCACGTTCTCGAACTTGGGCATGAATGACCTCCGAGAAGGCCTCACGCGCTCCCCGAATCTCGATGACCTGGGTGGCGCCCCGTACGTCGGCTGTCAGTGCGTGGGCGACCCGGTCCGGCTGATGGCCGCTCTCCTTGCCAGGAAACAAGCGGTTCAGGTCCACATCGAAAAACGGCCAGAGCCGCGTGCCTTGGTGGGCACCCAGCGGGTTCGCACACGGGTATACGTCCACCACACCTTTAAGCCGATCCTCTACATCTTCCAGCGCGCGTGCTACCTGATGGGCGACCCGGATTCCCTCGGGAGCGTCGCCCCGAATGCCGGCTACAACGGCAACACGCAGTGCTCCGGGCGCGTCTACTCCGAAGCGCCACCGCACTATCGCGAGCTCGTCCCCAGAGGGGAGCTCGACCTGAATGACTGCGGACATCTCCGACACAGCCCAATCCTACTACGAGTTTATGCTGTAACCACTATTCGGAGAACAACCACGCACGACCTGTAGCAGCAGCTTCGTGGACCACGCCCAACCAGATGACGAGGAAGCGGTCAATGCAGGCGGGGTCACGCGGCGCATCGACTGCGGCAAGATCAGCTAGACCGGTCCAGACGGCATGTTCCTTGGACCAGGACCGTCGCTGCTCGGCCGTCATTGGCACCCGGCCAAATCGACGCAAGCTTATCCTCGTCCATCCCATGAAGTGGTGGCAGAGACGGTGAGCGGCACGGCCGGGCTCCTCACCTGCAACAATGGCCGCGTCGAAGCGAACCAGCGCATCCTCCATGTGCGCATCGGCCTCGCAACGCCAATGCGCCATCTCCTTGGCAGTGGGAATGACGAGGTCCCCCCGCCCACGAAGCGGGACGGGGGTCGAACCGCGGCGAGGACCAGTGGTGTTCGGGGCGTCCGAGGGCAACAACTTCAAAACAGCAGGGTTGGACATAGGCTCATCGAGGGACAGCAGCGGGGACGTGCGGGAGGAACGCGGGGGGACTCTCAGAGAGTCCCACATAACCATTGACATGTCAACGACTTAAATCATGACCATTTCTGGAAATTAGTCGACGATGGGTCGGACGGGATAGACACTGGGACCATGTTGCTCTCCGTCATCATCCCGGCATGGCAAGAAGCCAAGCGTATGACCACAACCGTGGAGGGAGTGGCTCGCCTTCGCGCCGCGCTCCCCTACCCCGTTGAGGTCATCCTCGTGGATGATGGCAGCACCGACGGAACCGCTGACTTGGCGGCGGCTGCGGGCCTGACGGTCATCCGCCGCCCTCATCGAGGGAAGGGGGCGGCGGTCCGCGCGGGTATGCTGGCCGCAACGGGCATGTACCGAATGATTGCTGATGCCGACTGGTCAATGTGTCCCGAGCAGGCGCTCCTGATGCTTCCGCCCGTTCTCCATGGCTACGATGTCGCAATCGCCAGCCGAGAGCTCCCAGACTCTCAACGGACTGGCGAGCCCCTGTGGCGCCACTGGATTGGCCGGACCTACAACCAGCTGGTTCAACACGTCGTGTTGCCCGGCTTTCTCGACACGCAGTGCGGATTCAAGGTCTTCCGCGCCGAAGCCGCGAGGGCCATCTTCAGCCGCACGCACGAAGACGGCTGGGCGTTCGACGTAGAGGTACTGGCCATAGCGCGTGAGTATGGCCTGCGCGTCGTTGAAGTACCCATCGACTGGCAGCATGACCGAAACTCTCGGGTCCGACCCCTGCGCGACGCGCCCTCGATGGTGGCATCGCTCTTTCGGATTCGTGCGCGAATGATGATGGGCCTACCCGACATCCCTCATGATGAACCCCATCGGCCGCAGCGGATGTTTGAGCGGCCATGACCAACGCCTCACGCGCACTTCTGATCGCCATGCTGGGCTGCACGTTCAAACCCGACATCGACCCTGAGAGCGACACGCCTTCAGAAACGGGTAGCCCTACAACGGCGGTAGACTCTGGCATCGAGGACCCTCCGGTGGAAGACTCCGACGAGCCCTCGCCGCCCGTTCCTCTAGAAGCCGACTGCAGCGTCACCGAAGGCCGGGCAGTCGTGTCTGGTCAGATCGAAGGGTCTCCCGCACGACTGACGTCGGCCGCATGGTACTCGGATGGAAGTGGAACCGCGTGGGTCGTCCTCTCGCCGGATGCTCTCGCTTGCTCTCACGTCGAGGCCTTCAAGTCGAATGCTCACGACCTCAGGGCCCTGAGTCTTCGACTCAACAGCTTCGGGTTGGGCCACTCTGGGCCAGTCGCCGTTCGTCCAGAGGCCGAGCTTGACGCAGAGGGCGGCGCCCCTGAGGCGGTCGTGCTTGCTTGGGAGCCACTCCTGAATCTGGAGATAATCCTCGAACATGGACTGATGATGGTCCACTCGGTTGTGTCCGGTGACACGCTTCAGGTGACCGGACTTGATACCTGGAGCGAATACGCCGATGCCGTAGAGGGGGACTTTACGGCTTGCTGGTGTCCTGCATTGGAAGATTTCACCTGGCCGCGTGTGGTCGACACATCTCCGCCTGCGCCGCCGCCGTTCAGTCCATAAAGAACACGCCCGCTGCACCGACCTGGGCGCCACCAGCGCTGTAATTGTGCATGCCGATCGCCAGGTCAGAGAGCCCATCCCCGTTGTAGTCCCCCTCAAGGGTGAGCCCAGCGCCAAGAAAGGCCTCCTCCCCGCTGCCCAGGATGGTCGATACGGCATCCTCTGGCGAGAACACGCCTGACGGAGTGATATCGATGGCCAGCCAGAGGTACGCCGCACCGGATTGATCCTCCGACGCGGTCATGGCACCGACAAGTACATCGGAGAGACCGTCGCCGTCCACGTCGCCACGGCCCGAAATCTCGCGGCCAAACTGGGCGTCAGACTCCGAGGTATGGAGCTGGATAGCCGCCTCAAACACCGACCCTGACGGCAAGATCTCCCCGCCCAGTATGATGAAAACTCCACCGGGGTAGCCTCCCATTTCTTCCGCAAGCAGACCGCTAATGCCGATGTCGTCGACCCCATCGCCGTCGAGGTCACCCATACCGGCGACATCGTAGCCAATGTAGTCGTGGTAGTCCTCCCCGGCCCAGCGTCGCTCCGCGTCCGCTAGGTCAACAACGGACGCCCCCGCCATCTGTGAGCCTGTAATGAGGTAAGCCGCTCCTTCGTCCTCGTCTTCTGACGAACCCCCGAGCTCCGTCCCACATCCGCCGATGACCACATCTGAGAGCCCGTCGCCGTCAATGTCGCCCACACCGTCCACCGCCCAGCCCGCATAGGCACGACGATGCTCTCCGGTGAGCACCGTGCCGAGGGCCCCAAGTGCGACCTCATCACGCCCGAAGTACTCCGCGTGACGCACGACGTAGGCCTTTCCAGCATAGGGGGCCTCATCGAGATTGCCCATGGCGCCTATGAGCACATCGGGCTCACCGTCACCATCCACATCGCCCGCAGACGCAACAGCATAGCCCGTGTAGGCGCGCAGGCTCTCGCCCACAAAGACGGTGTCCGCCCGATCGGCTGTTACCCGACCTGACTCCCCCAGTGCGTCAGCGGTGAAGAGTCCGACTGAGCCGTTATTGAATGCCACCTCGTCCGTGTTGTGACTCGACACGAGGACATCGTTGAGGCCGTCACCGTCCGTATCCGGAAGGCCAGCAACGGCGTACCCGCTGAAGTCGTACCAGGCCGTACCCTCGATCACCCATCGCGCGGCCCGCTCCGGATCCA
>CAZKOI010000129.1:0-8732 GCA_964554315.1 uncultured Enterobacterales bacterium
TTATACCCCCCATGGGTATGTGTCAACGCCAGGCGATATATGTCGAAAATGCACTTAATGGTGTATTTATGAGGATAAAATGTGCGAAATAGCTATTGTTTTGGCGCTCGATGGCACGTAGGTTCAGGTGGAAGGAGGATGTTCTTATGAACCCACATCGAACCGCAGCGCTCTTGGTTCTTCTCGGCGCGGCCGCGTGTCGCCCTGCATCACCCGCGGACGACCCCACCGCGTTGTTGGATGACATGGAGGACCTGGCTGTTGAGCTGGTACAGGTCTCTCGAAACAGCTGGTGTGAGCCGGGGGCTCGAGAGCGATGGTGCGAGCTTGACGCCGACGGCGATCACACGATCACCGGCATCCACCAGGCCATGTGGGAGCAGGGCGAGTATGATCTGATCATCGACGGTGTGCCCTTTGGCGGGTCGGACCTCCGCGGTGTGGGCACGGTGATCTACGATCAGCGTGCCGACCATGTCCAGTTCATCGGCATGGTGTCGATCAACGACAGTGACGTCTATGACGTCGAGATTGCGGTGACCGAGTGGAGCTGGAAGCACTATGAAGTGGACGGTCACGCCAACGGAGAGGACTTCTCCTTTGACCTCCGACGCCGCACGGCAGAATCCGAGGGCGGCTACGGAGATGAATGCCGGGCTGTGGAGTTGGGGGTGGACTGCGAATAGAGGTTTACACCGGTTGCCGGTTGGGCCACCATCGAGGGCAGTGGAGGTGCGCCATTTTCTTTGACTTACCCAAGACGAGGATGCCCAGTCCAGACCGCGCGCTGCCGGGTCGGGACGTTGCGATGCCCGTTTCCGACCACCATGCGGTGCTGGGGTCTCCTCTCAAGGGTCCTTGGCCCGAGGCATCGGAGATCCAGTTCGGCATGGGCTGCTTCTGGGGTGCGGAGCGGAAGTTCTGGACGGTTCCTGGCGTGGTCTGTACCGCGGTCGGATACGGCGCCGGGTTCACGCCCAACCCCACCTACCAAGAGGTCTGCTCGGGGCAGACGGGTCACAACGAGCTGGTTCGGGTCATCTTTGATGCCCGTGAGGTGGGGGTCGAGGACTTGCTGAAGGTGTTCTGGGAGTCTCATGATCCCACCCAAGGGATGCGGCAGGGCAACGACGTGGGCACCCAGTACCGCAGCGGCATCTACCTGTGTCACGTGGAACATCGTGACGCCGCACTGCGCTCAAGGGAGGCCTTTCAATCGGGGCTGAAGGCGGCGGGCTACGGGGCGATCACGACCGAGATTGTCGAGGCCGGTCCGTTTTACTACGCAGAGGACTACCACCAGCAGTACTTGCACAAGAACCCGAACGGGTACTGCGGCTTGGGGGGAACGGGCGTCACCTGTCCGGTTGGAGTGCTAGGCTGAGCGTCGCGCTGCGGAGGCCCCATGCCGATTCAAGACTTTCATGCGCCAGACTTCTCGCTCCGGCAGCTTCAATATGCCGTGGCCGTCGCCGAGACCGGCAGCTTCATTGCGGCCGCCTCGCTCTGTGGGGTCTCTCAGCCCTCGCTCAGCACACAGGTTGCGAAGCTCGAGGGAGTGCTTGATGTTCAGCTCTTCGTTCGGGGGTCGAAGGGGGTCTCTCTCTCTCCCGCAGGTGAGCAGCTCCTGCCCCTCTTCAAGTCCGCCCTGAAGGCGGGGAGCGAGGTCGAGGCAGCGGCCGCGACCCTTCAAGATCCGAATGCGATTCCCCTGCGGATCGCGGTCATTCCGACCGTAGCCCCCTACCTCGTGCCGGCCTTCACCCGCGCGATGATGGGGGAGGACGGCCCCCGAATTCACTGGCTAGAGCTTCAGACCGCCGTGGCGGAGGCCTCGATCCTATCGGGACAAGCCGATGCCATCTTGATCGCCGATCCGCCCTCGGACGCGGGCTTGATGGACCACCTGATTGGCTGGGAGCCCTTCATGGTGGTGATGTCGGGCAGCGACAGCGCTCCGGACCAGGTCTCGACCGCTTGGCTTCATGACAAGCCGCTGCTTCTGCTGGATGATGGGCACTGCCTCCGAGAGCAGACGCTGTCGCTGTGCTCTCTTCCCGGAGGTCTTCAGTCTCCGTTTCGAGCAACCAGCCTGGGCACCATGGTTCAGATGGTCGCCGCCGGGTTTGGCTTGAGCGTCATTCCGGCCATGGCGGTGAGCGTGGAGACCTCGCGCGCCCACCTGCTCGTTCGACCCTTTGAGGACGGCAAGGTGGGCCGCCTCCTTCGCCTTGCGTACTCACCGTCGCATCCCCTGGCCCCACAGCTGGCGGTCGCGGGCGACCGAATGGCAGCGCTCATGAGAGAAAACGCTCAGCCATAGGCAAGACAAAACAACACGGGTAAGCGCTATAACCAATGCACATAGGGTTGATACATTTTTTGTCTTGGGAATAAGTCACACAGCAGGGGACATACAGAGCAAACCAAGGAGACTTTATGTCTGTTCGAAACCCGATTCGTCCTCTCCCATCCCTCACCCTCACAGGCCTCGCGCTGCTCGCTGGCTGCGGCGCAGCCTCGGCCGGAAAGGCCCCCGTCACGGACGCCACAGCCCAGATGACCGAAGAGGCCCCTGCGACCTTCAAGGCGGGCCAGGCAAAGCCGAACACCTATTGGTGGCCGAGCCAGCTGGACCTTCGGGCGCTGCGGGACAATGAGGCGGCCAACCCCCACGGCGGTGAGTTCGACTACGCCGCGGAGTTTGAGAAGCTCGACCTCAAGGCCGTGAAGGCGGACATTGAGAAGGTGCTCAAGACCAGCCAAGACTGGTGGCCGGCCGACTACGGGCACTACGGGCCGCTGATGGTGCGCTTGGCCTGGCACAGCGCAGGCACCTATCGGGTGACCGACGGCCGGGGAGGCTCGGACGGCGGACAGATCCGGTTTGAGCCGCTGAACAGCTGGCCCGACAACGGCAACCTCGACAAGGCTCGGCGACTCCTCTGGCCCGTCAAGGCCAAGTACGGGCGGTCACTGTCATGGGCGGACCTGATGATCCTGGCCGGCAACGTGGGCATGGAGTCGATGGGCTTTAAGACCCTCGGGTTCTCCGGTGGTCGAGTCGATGACTGGGAAGCAGACCTCGTTTACTGGGGCCCAGAGGCTGATATGCTCGGCTCAGACCGCTTCCACGGGGACCGGGAGCTGGAGCAGCCTCTCGGCGCCGCCCACATGGGTCTCATCTACGTGAACCCCGAGGGCCCCAACGGCAACGGCGATCCGGTGTCTGCCGCCAAGGACATCCGCACCACCTTCGCTCGGATGGCAATGAACGACGAGGAGACGGTCGCTCTCATCGCGGGTGGCCACACCTTCGGTAAGGCCCACGGGGCTCACAAGGCCTCCGACTGCGTGGGCGTGGAGCCGGCAGGGGGTAAGGTCGAAGCGCAGGGCTTGGGCTGGCTGAACAAGTGCGGTGAGGGCAAGGGCGTCGACACGGTGACGAGCGGCCTCGAAGGCGCTTGGACCTCCGCTCCGGTCGCGTGGACCCATCAGTACCTGACCTTCCTCTTCCAGTTTGATTGGGAGCAGCACAAGAGCCCGGCCGGTGCCACTCAGTGGCGGCCCGCGAACGGAGAAGGAGCGAACTTCGTGCCCGACGCACACGATCCATCGGTTCGCCACGCGCCGATGATGCTGACCACCGACCTCTCCCTCCGAGAAGACCCGGCCTACCGCGTCATCGCTGAGCGCTGGAAGGACGATCCGAAGGCCTTCGAGGATGCGTTTGCGCGCGCATGGTTCAAGCTGACGCACCGCGACCTCGGCCCTCGTGCCCGGTACGTGGGCTCCGAGGTTCCCGATGAGGTCTTTGCTTGGCAGGACCCGGTCCCGGCCGTTGACCACGCCCTCGTTGACGACAAGGATGTGGCGTCTCTCAAGCAGAAGATCGCAGCGACCGGCCTTGATGCACAAGAGCTCATTCGAACCGCCTGGGCAGCGGCGTCGACCTATCGGTCATCCGACATGCGCGGCGGCGCGAACGGCGCCCGAATTCGGCTCGCACCGCAGAAGGACTGGAGCATCAATAACGGTGAGGAGATCGCCAAGGTGGTGACCCAGCTAGAGGCCGTCCAGGCGGCCTTCAACAAGGGCGCCAAGAAGGGCAAGAAGGTCTCTCTGGCCGACCTCATTGTGCTCGGAGGAGCCGTGGGTGTGGAGGCTGCCGCTAAGGCGTCCGGCATGGAGCTCAGCGTGCCCTTCACCCCAGGACGGACGGACGCCTCCCAAGATCAGACGGACACGGAGTCCTTCGGGTACCTCGAGCCTGCAGCAGATGGCTTCCGCAGCTTCTACACGGATGCCGCGCTCCGCAGCCCGGCCGACGCCATGGTGGACCGGGCCGACCTCCTCGACCTCACGGTGCCGGAGATGACGGTGCTGGTCGGCGGCCTTCGCGTCCTCGGTAACAACGCCGGCGGAAGCAAGAACGGAGTCTTCACAGACAAGGTGGGTGCGCTCAGCAATGACTACTTTGTGAACCTGCTTGACCTCTCAAACGCCTGGTCGCTCAGCTCGGACGGCTACACCTTTGAGGGTCGCGACGGCAGCGGGGCCGTGAAGTGGACGGCGACGGAGGCAGACCTCGTGTTCGGGTCAAACTCTGAGCTACGGGCCGTGGCGGAGGTCTATGCGGCCGATTCTGCCAAGTTCGCGGACGACTTCGTCGCGGCTTGGAGCAAGGTCATGATGGCGGACCGCTTCGAGCTGGCTCGCTAGGGGACCGGGATGCAGGGGACAGCGGCCTTCCGCTTTGCAGTGTGGCTGTCCCTTGTGGGCTGCGCGACCTCTAGGGGTACCGCGCCCCCGCCTGACGGCTGGGCCAACTACGCCCCCACTCGTGTCGATCAAGTGGTCGACCGAGCGGGGGCTCAGTTGTTGTCCGTGAGTCAGGGCGAGGTGACGACGTGGGTTGAGGTGCCTGATGTGGGGGCGAAGCCCGGTGACTACCTGCTGCTGGGACAGGGGGCGCTGAGCAAAGACGTGCCCATTCCGGAGCTGGGGGTCCGCGCACCCGAGGTGGTGAACATCGCCCATGCCAAGGTGGTCGATCTTGCCACGGCGGAGCGGGCCGTTCGATTCCCGGTGCCGTCTGATGCCGTCTCGATAGGAACGGTGTACGCCGAGCTCGACCGCCGGGCGAATCAGGAGGTGGTCGTCGTCGGTACGGTGGTCAAGGCACCGAATGCCATCGGCTGGAACTGGGTCCACATTCAGGACGGGTCGGGGGACCGAGAGTCTGGCACCCATGACCTCACGATTAAGACGCAGCACCGGGTCACGGTCGGGCAGCGTGTGGCCTTTCGTGGTGTGCTCCGAAGCGACGTGGACCTCGGGTTTGGGTACCACTATGCGGCGCTTGTAGAAGAAGGAGACCTGGTGCGTTGACGGGCCCGATGGGCGCTCACGCTCAGTACAGGGGCCCCAGGACGAGCCTCGGGTCGGGGAAGTCATGGAGCGCCTGCGCACGCTGTTCCTGGCTGACTGCACCGGGCAGATCGTGCGTTGTGGGTGCGATCAGCGAGAGCTGAAAGTGGAGGTGTGGGTTCCAGCCGCCGTTCTCGTGCGGCTCGCCGACCGCAGCGATTTGCTCTCCTGCCTCAAATCGGTCACCCTCCGACCAGCGCGTGAGACTGGCTCGACTGAGGTGGCCATGAAGGGCGAAGACTTCCTGGTCTAGCCACTCGTGGCGCGTGATGATGGTCGGGCCGTAGTCATAGGGCAGCGCATTGTCGCCCAGCTTGAAGACGGTGCCGCTGAAGAAGGCCCACACGGGCTCACCTGCCGGACACCCGATGTCGATGCCGACGTGGATGTTTCGGATGCCCTCAAACTGCTCTCCCTCGTACATCCCCGGTCGGACCTCGTTGTATCGGCCGACGCCGTACGGGTGGCGGAGTACACGATTGGGATCGTAGCCTCCGGTGAAGTCATAGACCTCGTACTCCGGCGGCAGTCGAATCACAGGCACAAACGAGATGCCGGTCGTTCTGAGCATGGGTGCCTCAAAAAGAGAGCCCCCGCGTCCAGGAGGAGGCGGGGGCTGTGTTGCGACGCAGAGCTTAGAGCTTGTCGCTGTTCTCAGACAGGTAGCTCGCCACACCATCGGGGGTGTTGGTCATGCCTGCATCACCCTTGTTCCAGCCGGCGGGGCAGACCTGGCCGTTGGCCTCAAAGAACTGGAGGGCCTCGACGATGCGAACGACCTCATCCATGTTGCGGCCGAGGGGCTCATCGTTGACCACCATGTGGCGCACGATTCCCTTCTGGTCGATGACGAAGGTCGCGCGCATGGAGACGCCGCCCGGGTAGTAGGAGTCGCCACCCTTCGCGAGAATGCCGTACTTCTTCGAGATCTTTCGGGTCATGTCTGCGGCGAGCGTGAAGGGAACGGGGCCAATGCCGCCGTCGTTAACGGACGTGTTGCGCCAGGCGTTGTGGGTCCAGTGAGAGTCCACAGAGATGCCGACGACCTCGCAGCCGAGCTCCTTGAGCTTGGCGGTCCGGCTGCCCATGGCGAGGATCTCCGACGGGCACACAAAGGTGAAGTCGAGAGGGTAGAAGAAGACGACGGCGTACTTGCCCTCGATCGCCTTTCCAAAGTTGTAGTCTCCAACCACCTCTCCGTCAGCGAGGACGGCTTGAGTAGTGAAGGTGGGTGCGTGCTTACCGACAAGGATTCCCATGGTGAACTCTCCTGCATGTGTTCCGTGTTGAGGGAGGGTGGTGTAACACCCCAAACGCACCGATCCATCCACAGTTGGCCTGTATTTGTACTCGGCATGGTTGAGGCATCGGTGGCGCTTCGGAGGGGGGCTCAGAGGCGGGTGCCCAGCCAGGCGGCAGCCAGGCCTGCCGCGTTGCTGACCACGACATAGACCGCGGCTGATCCCCACTGTCCCGAGCCGGCGAGCTTGACGGCCTCGAGCCCAAAGCTGCTGAAGGTCGTGAAGCCGCCGAGCACGCCCACAAGCACGCCGAGCCGAACGGCCTCGTGGCTGTCGGCCAGGGCTCCGGCCAGCCAGCCGATCGCCAGACACCCCAGGACATTGGCCGCCAGCGTACCCCAGGGCAGGCCATCGGTCGCTGAGGGATTGAGAACCAGGCTCAGCCCGTAGCGAAGCGCGGCTCCGACAGCGCCACCGAGCATGACGGACACCAGCGTCATCTCCCGCTCCTGGTCCGGGTGTTCCTAGCGAGCATCGGCGCACTCCACGCACAACACCGCGTCGGGTCGAGCGAGAAGTCGCGGCATCGGGATCACCTCACCGCAGTCGCCACAGCAGCCAAAGTCATCGGCTCCTCGGCAGGTCAAGATGTGCTCAACGCGCTCGAGGCGCTGCTGAGCACGTCGCTGTTGCGCTTGGGCCATCCTCTGGGCTTGGATGGCGTCGACTCGGCTCAAGCGCCCTTGCTGACCCTGATCCAGCTCGACCGTGGCAGCAGCCTCTTGGAGGCCCTCAATCATGCCGATCAACTCAAGGCGCAGTGCCTCCAGGGCATCGACGAGGCGCAGGCTGTTTTCGGGGCTGAGTGTGTCCATGGCTCGATTCTGCGATGCTATGGCGTATCGGAAGCCAGGTCTCTCGTCATGGAAACGTCATGGTTTCTGGCTATAGATGCCGTATGTCTGAGACCATTCTGATCGTGGAAGACGAGCCCGACATCGCGCGGACCCTCGCCTACAATCTAAAAAAGGCCGGGTTCGAGACCGTTGTTGCAAGCACCGGCGCCGAGGGGCTTCGCTGTGCAAAGGGCTCGCCGACGCCCGATCTCATCCTCTTGGACTTGATGCTTCCCGACATGCTGGGTCATCAGGTCTGCAAAGAGCTCCGAGCGCATCGACGAACGCGCTTTACGCCCATCATTATGCTCACCGCTCGAGGAGAGGAAGAGGACAGGGTGACGGGCTTTGAGCAGGGGGCCGACGACTACGTCACGAAGCCGTTTAGCGTACGCGAGCTTGTGGCTCGAATCCGAGCCGTCCTGCGTCGTTCGCAGGCCACAGAGTTTGAGGACCGCTCGGATATCCGACTCGGTGTCATCCGGATGGATCGGGATGGCCACCGAGTATGGGTTCAGGACCAGGAGATTGAGCTGACGGCCATAGAGTTCCGGCTGTTGGCGCTGTTTTTGCAGCGGAAGGAGCGTGTCCAGAGTCGAGAGCAGCTCATCGATGAGGTATGGGGGATGGGCACGGCCATCACCAGCCGGACGGTTGATGTCCATGTAAAGCGGCTTCGGGGAAAGCTGGGACCCGTAGCGTCCGACTACGTTGAGACGGTCTGGGGGGTGGGGTATCGGATGAGGGTACGGGACGCGGACGTGCCGACGTGAGCCTGCTCATTGGTCTCCTGGGAGCCGGTGTGGGTTTTGCTCTGGGGCGAATGGCAGCCAGACCGCGCTCACCGCAGGTTCCGGTCCAGGACGGCGCGCGTCACACGGACGTCATCGACATTATCGACACGATGGACGACGGGGTCGTCGCTTGCGACAGCGATTTCACGGTGAAGTACCTCAATCCCTCTGCTCGCACGATGCTGGCGAGCGGACCCGAGCTGGTGGGTCGGTCGATGGACACGAACGCGCTCGGTGCGCAGCTCGTACACTTGAGGCCAGCCGATGGCGGTGCTCAGGCATCCATGGAGCTCGGGGTCGCGCAGGGTCGGTGGGTCGTCGCGCGAGTCCAGGCCCGGCAGGATGGATCCTTGGTCTACACGCTCCATGAC
>CAZKOI010000130.1:0-8723 GCA_964554315.1 uncultured Enterobacterales bacterium
CACCGAAGGGTAAGGTCGTCATGATCGAGGCGGAGTCGCACCCGGCTTCAGCGTGGACAGAGGTGATTCCCGAGACAGAGCACGTGATTCGAGGGGTCAGCATGGTGGGCGATCACATCGTGGTCGATCGCCTCGAGGACGCAAAGTCAGCGGTGAAGGTCTACACCACCGAGGGCGCGTTTGTTCGCGATGTTGAGCTTCCTGGCATTGGCACCGCCTACGGCTTCGGTGGCCGGTCTGAAGACGAGGAGACCTTCTACAGCTTCACCGGCTTTACCGAGCCGACGACCATCTACCGGTACAACGTCGCGAGCGGCAAGTCCGAGCTCTGGAAGACGTCCGAGGTTCCCTTTGACCCCGGCGAGTTCGAGGCCAAGCAGGTCTTCTACACCAGCAAAGACGGCACAAAGGTACCGATGTTCATCGTGCACAAGCGTGGCCTCAAGCTCGATGGGACCAACCCGACCATTCTTTATGGCTATGGCGGCTTCAACATCTCGCTCACACCCAGCTTCTCCGTCTCCCGGCTGGCCTGGGCTGAGCTCGGCGGCGTATACGCCATTGCCAACCTACGGGGAGGCGGAGAGTACGGAGAGGCGTGGCATAAAGCCGGGACCAAGCTTGAAAAACAGAATGTCTTCGACGACTTCATCGCAGCGGCGGAACACCTGATTGCTCAGGGCTACACACGCTCTGATCGGCTGGCGATTCAAGGCGGCTCAAACGGCGGTCTGCTGGTCGGGGCGGCCATGACCCAACGTCCGGACCTTTTTGGTGCAGCGATCCCAGCCGTGGGGGTGCTCGACATGCTTCGGTACCACAAGTTCACCATTGGGTGGGCGTGGGCCGACGACTACGGAACCAGCGAAGAGAGCTCGGAGATGTTTTCCTACCTCCGGGGCTACTCGCCCCTTCACAACCTCAAGGAAGGGACCGTGTACCCCTCCACGATGGTCGTCACTGCGGATCATGATGACCGAGTTGTTCCGGCACACAGCTACAAGTTTGCGGCGGAGCTCCAGCGGTCCCACGGCGGTCAAAACCCCGTCCTGATACGAATCGAGACCCGTGCGGGCCACGGCGGAGGAACGCCCATCTCGAAGCGGCTCGAGCAGGTCTCTGACCAGTACGCATTCCTCCTACGGGAGCTGGGCGTCGAGGCTTCTGAGGAGGTGGAGGAAGGTTCGCCGAGTGAAGAGGCGGCAAAGTAAGCCGATTTCAGTACGCTCTGAGGACACCGAAGCCGGTTCCATTGTCGCCATTTAGGCGGTCGGCGCCGTCATCAAAGAAGACCGCAGAGCCATAAGCAAACTTAATGAGGGTCCCAAAGCCGTGGACAAAGAAGTCCTCCTGCATTCGCCGAGCCGTAGCGCCCATGCACCAGCCCGCGAAGGCCTTCCCTTTTCGGACCCCCATGAAGGTGTGGACGTCCTGCTGCATTGAACGGGCATCAAACCCGTGGGGACCCGCGCCTATGCGCTGCGTGCGGCTCAGGTCCACCTGGCTGACCTTCCGGCCTTGCTCAATGAGGATAGCGCCGCCGCCGAGCAAGTCTCGAAGCGGGTTGTTTGGCTGACCGAACTGAGCCTGGAGGCTCAAAAGAGACAGTCCATTCGCGCGCCCCATGACAACGGTCCCGTCCTCAAGCACCGCTACACAGCCTCGTTGCTTGGACCGCTCATCGCCCTCAGTGTCGAGAACAGCGTTTCGAACCACGGGACCGACTGGAGGACGGGGATGGACCCCAAACTTCAAGAGCGTATCCGGACCGCCTACCACCGCGTCATACCTGCCTACGTCCGCGAGCCGCCGCAACGACTCGCTGGGATACCGAGCACGAGGATTCGCATTGAGCACCTGCAGCCGGTCCACCGGCACCAGTCCGTAGCCGAGCCCCTCAAGCACAGCGAGCGTCGGCAACGGGCGCTGAACGCTCGCGCTCCCTACCCGCATGGCGTTCATGTCGGAAAGGCTTAGGGTCATCAGGTCTGCTCCATTAAGATCGCTCGAACCGGGCTGGCGTCCGCACCCTCAATGCGGAGCGGGAGCGCGACTAAGGTGTAGACACCGTCAGTTACGTGGTCCAGCACCACGCCCTCCAAAATGGCCATGTCATGTGTCGCCACCATCGCGTGGCTGGGCAAATTCTTCGAGTCCGCCGGATCAATGCTGGGGGTATCGATGCCCACAAGGCGCACTCCCGACTCCGCGAGTGTGTCGATGAGCTCGGGTGAGAGCGAGCAAAAGTCCGTGTTGAAGTGAGAGGGATCCGGGTAGGACCCCGTCCGAAAGAGCACTCGAGGCGCCACAACCTGCACGTCGATGTGTTCTGGACGAATTCGCTCACCCTTGGGCGTAGCGACGGTGATCACCTGGGCAGCGCCGACATACAGCGCCAAGTCCCGGGCCTCAATGCTCGGGGCACCCGCCTCGTAGTGGCTCGGCGCGTCCGTGTGTGCGCCGAGGTGAACGGTCGTCTGAAAGGAAGAGAGGTCAATGTTCGCCCCTCCCTCTATCGAGAGATTGATCTGGCGTGAGAACGGCACATCACCGGGCCACACCGCAAGGTCTGCCGTGATGAGCGGGCTGATGTCGATGATACGGCCGCTCATGTCACCGGAGCTCGAGCAACGACCTTGAACTCCACTGCAATCGGGGTGGGGAGCGCCGATATCGCGAGCGTCGTTCGGGTGGCCCCGATGGACGTGAAGTGCTTCGCGTACACCTCATTGTAGGCCTTAAAGTCCCGATCCATGTCCACCAAGAAGGCCGTCACATCGATGACGTCATTCAGGGAGGCTCCCGCTGCCTCGAGAATTCGGCGCACATTCTCGATCACCGCTTCGGTCTGCGCAGCAACGTCGTAATCTTGAGGCACGCCCGACTCGTCCCGAATGGGTCCACCCGGAATGGCGTTGGTGATGGGCTGCCGAGGCCCAACGCCCGATAGAAAGAGCAGGTCTCCCTCCCGGCGGGCATGCGGGTACGCCCCAACCGGCGCCGGCGCCGTGTCGGTGTTGACCTGCGCACCGTCGACCGGCGTGGCCCGAGGCGGAGGTTCGACAGCCCGAGCCGTGAGGCTGGGCCCACTCGTCGTCGGCTTGGCGCTGGGGTCGAGCCCACCCAATACCGACCGGTCGCCCCGGTACCGCTCTACGTCCTCTTCATCAAACTCCCGGTCACCGCTGGACGCCCGAGACGGTGTGAGGCTCACAACCGCACCCCCGGTGCCGTACAGTGGCGCGTAGGCAAGCACCTCTCCGTCGTAGTTGTTGTGCTGCCCCATGACTGCGCTGAGCCACCACATCGGCTTGAAATTGACGACCTTTCGAACCCGAATTTGGTCCTGAATCGTTCTCGAGAGTTGGGCGACATCCTCAAGCCTCCCCTCCCCTAGAAACTCCAGAAGCTTCTGGTTCCACTCCTCATCCTTGGGCGAGTGAATGCGATCGTCCTTGGGATCGATGAATTCCGTGAAGAGGCGGTTGGACAAGGTCATCACCACCACCACAGCCGTCTTCTTGCCATCCGCCTCCACCGCATCCTGAGCCGCCTTAGCGAGCACGATAGTCTCAGCGCGATCCGCGTAGACATTGCTGGAGACAATCGATGCTGGAATGCGATTGTCGGGATTGAGGAGCTTGAGTGCTACCACGCTCCCCGTGTCGATAGGAAAGCCATGGTAGGCCACAGTCCTGGCCTGCAGGCCTCGGTCCTTCGCGGCGCTGCAGAAACGCTCCCCAAACGCGGCATCGATTCTGAAGGTGTAGGGAATCGAGCCGAGGTCGTGAAAGAGTTCATCCACGTGGACCCACTCCGGCTCCGGGTCCGCCTGAATCTGATGCCCGATGACGGAGGGCCACATGGTGCTGTAGATCAGTATTCGCTCGGCTCCACTCTCAATAATCTGCTGCCGCGCGCGCTCGAACCCCGCCCTCAGGCGACCCCAGCCTTCGTTGGCGTCGGGGCAAAGCAGCGGATGCGGGATGCCAGGAACGATGAACCCTTGAACAATCATGACGCCTCCGGAAACCAGCCCATGACGGCGTTTCCTGTACCGATGACCGTGCCGTAGCCGTACAGCTCGGCTTCGTACTGAGGCAATCCCAGGGCGTGGAGCATCCACGTGAGCGCGCCGGCATCCGTCTCCGATATGGCCTGGGAGGTGAACTCCGGCATCTCGTCAACGAACTGCCGTGTCTTGCCTCGGCGAAGGAGGTCAATTGCTCGCATGTCCCACAGATACTGTCCGTGGTGCATGATGTGCTCCTTGCTCATGTCTTCGGGCACCGCGGACTCGGTCGTAAAGTGCCGATGAGACAGAGAGTTGGATGCCAGCAGCACGACGCGCTTACCGCTCTCCTCGATGGCGCGAACCGTCGCTGCGGCGAGGGCTTGGGCCTGGGCCTGCATGACATCAACGCTGTAGTACGAGGACGAGCGACACGACGAGATGCCCACAATGGGCTTGTCCCACGTGGGCCGGCTCAAGTGACAGCTCACGATGGTCCCATAGTCCACCCGAAAGTCCGGGTTCTCCATCATCTTGGTCACCAGTCCCGCTTCGGCACCCGCCGTGCAGATGGCGCGGGCCAGGTCGACGTCAACATCGAGCTCGTAGTGAAACCGAAAGAGGTTTGGGAACACCGGGTCAACGCTCAGGGATTTGAAGTGCGGCACGCCCAGGAAGTGATGACCGACGTAGGTCTGCCAGTGCGGGCTGAGGACCACCATGGTGTCGAATTCCAGGGCATCGAGATCCTTCCGAAGGCGCTCATAGGCCCAGCGGAGCGTCTCCCAGCCGCACTCTGCCTTCGGCTCATTCTGGGGCGGATTGTCGGCGTACACCAGGTGGGGCGGATGGGGGGCTAAGACCCCGGCAACAATGCGTCCTGACATCGAATCTCCTCGCCGCGACAGTGTATTCGTTTTGAACCGTCACCACAGGAATCATTTGCCGCGCTATGGGTGACGTATGGACTTTACGGAAGCACAACAACGCGTGGCCACGTGCCGAGACAAGACCGTGGTGGTGCTCGCTGCTGTCGGTAGCGGCAAGACCACCACGCTCTCCGAGCGCGTCGCCAACGCCGTAGCGAGCGGCATTGAGCCTGCTCGGGTGCTCGCCTTGACCTTCACCAACCGCGCTGCACAGCGAATGCGCGAGAGTCTCGCCGAGCGTGATGCTGTCGCCGCTCGACGCGTTCATGTGCATACCTTCCATGGTCTATGCTCATGGATTCTTCGGACCGAGGCGCGGACTCTTGGGCTCAGCCCATCGGTTTGGGTCCATGATGAGGAGGATGCCGAGGAGCTCATCCGAGCCATGGGGGTCAACAAGCCTCGCCAAGCCATGTTCCGACTTCATGCCGCGATGTCCGCCGAGCCCGTCGGTGAGGCCAGCCTGGGCCGCTACAGGACGGCCGCGTTCTCTGATGAACGCTGGGCGAGGCCGTACCTCAAGCTGCTGGGTGATCGCGGGGCGGTAGACTTTGGGACCTTGGTCTACTTGACCCGAGCCTTGCTCTCAGAGCACCCTGGCGTGGCTGAGAAGTGGGCCCGCCGCTTTGACTGGGTTCAGGTCGACGAGGTTCAAGACACGCACCTCTCGGAGTACGACATTATCCGCCACCTCGCGTCGCGCGCGGAGTCGCTCTGCTTGGTCGGCGATCTCGACCAGACCATCTACGGCTGGCGAGGTTCCGATCCGCAAGCGCTCATCCGGGCCATCGAGTCCGATCGAGGACCCGCCACGCGGATCGACATGACGGAGAACTTTCGGTCCACTCGCGCGCTGCTTCGGGTGGCTGACGTCGTCGCCGAGGGGCTTAATGATCGCGCAACACGCGTCACTCCAGCCGCGGCGCTTGAGGAGGGAGACCCTCCCACGGTCCTTTCCTACGACACCCCTCACGATGAGTCGCTCGGTATTGCAGCCGAGATCGCCCGAAGAATCGCGGCCGGGACCGATCCCCATCAGATTGCCATCCTCTCCCGAGCCAACTGGACGACCGAGCTCATCGCCAAGGCCTTGGACGCTCATCAGATCCCCGCCACCACAGTAGAGTCCTTCAAGTACTTCCGGCGGATGGAGGTCAAGGATGCCCTGGCACTGCTCAAGCTGGTGGTCGACAGCGACTCGCCGGCTGCAGCCCATCGAGTGGCGCTGAAGCTGGTTCGAGGGGTCGGAAAGGTCACCTTGGAGCGAATTCGACAGGAGGGCGAGGCGGCCGGGATGCGCCTGGTCGATCTGCTTGACTCGGAGCTGGTGGAGCGCGGAGATCCGCTCTGGGGGCTGGACTGTGAGGAGTACGTCGTGCTGGACACGGAGACCACGGGCATCGATCCCCAGGTCGACGAGGTCATCGAGGTGGGCGCCGTTCGCGTGCGAAATGGCGAGCAAGTCGAGGCCTTTGAGGCCTTCATCAAGCCCAGTCGTCCCGTCGGTGACTCCGAGGCTGTCCACGGCATCTCCGACGCCATGCTCGCGTGTGAGGGGCGTCCTGCTGCCGAGGTCTTTGCTTCTCTCCAGGCCTTCATCGGCGATGTCCCCGTCGCAGGACACAATGTAAAGTTCGACCTGAGGATGCTGGCTGCCCACAGCGCGCGCGCCGGAGAGGCTCTCCGCTTTGGCGCCCACTTCGACTCCCTCCGATACGCACGACGCCTCTTGAACCAGGATAGCTACCGCCTCGGCGATCTATGCGAGGCGCTCGACCTGCCTGCCGAGGCCACCCACCGTGCACTGGATGACGTCAAGACCACCGTCCACCTGCTGTTTCACCTAGGGACAATCGCGCAGCGTGGACGAGCGATACGGACGAGCCTCATGAAGCACCACGCGCCCGCCTTCGAGAAGCTTCGTTCGACGCTTCAGCGCTGGGCTAGTCTTCGGGAGCGACCCGGTGTCTTGGTCCACCGAATTCTCCACGAGGGGGGGCTCTTGGCCTACTACAAGCGTCACCTCGATGAGGGTCGCCTCACTCACCTCGCCGCCTTGTCGCCGAGAATAGCGGCTCTGGACGATCCTAGCCTCGCTCCGCTTGAGGCCGCACGCAAGGCGCTCGACGGTACCGCGCTGGCGCGCGAGCAGGACCTCCTCGACCAAGCCGAAGGCGTGCGCGTGATCACCATTCATCAATCAAAGGGACTCGAGTTCGATCACGTCTATGTCCCCGGAATGGTCGACGGCCGCTTTCCGATGTGGTCGGCCATTGAGGACAACGACACCGAGGAGGATCGCCGGGTCTTCTACGTGGCGGTGACACGAGCAAAGAAGACCATCACGCTCAGCTACTACACCCGAGACCAGCGGGGGCCGTGTCGACCCAGCCGCTTTCTGGAGGGCATTGCGGGCTGATCAATCGAGCGCGATGCACACGTTCTTGGGCTCAGAGAAGAAGGATAGGCTGTGCTGGCCGCCCTCGCGCCCGACGCCGCTTGCCTTGACCCCACCGAAGGGCACACGAAGATCTCTCAGTAGCCACGTATTGACCCACACCATCCCCACATCCAGGGCCGCGGACACCCGATGCGCTCGGCCTAGATCTCGGGTCCAGACACTCGCAGCGAGGCCATACTCGACCGCGTTGGCCATCTCAACAGCCTGCACTTCGTCGTCGAAGACGTGAAGGGTCACCACCGGACCAAAGATTTCTTCCGTGGCCGTTCGACACGCGGTGGAGAGTCCGCCGATTACGGTGGGGCGAAGGAAGGCCCCCGAATCGAAAGGCGGCCCCAGGTCGGGTCGGGTACCGCCCGTCAACACCTGGCCGCCCTCCTCCTGTGCAAGCGCGATGTAGCGCTCTACCTTGTCTCTGTGATCGACCGAGATGACCGCACCGAGGCTGGACTCCGGGTCTGCCGGGTCTCCGACCACCATGGCCGAAACCGCCTCCACAAAGCGTGCCTCGAAGGCTTCATAGATCCCGCGCTGCACAAGGACTCTGGAGCCACAGAGGCAGACTTGGCCCTGGTTTGCGAAGCCCGCTCGAACCGCTCCTGCGACGGCCTTCTCGAGATCGCAGTCGTCAAACACAACCGTTGCATTCTTTCCGCCGAGCTCGAGGCTGACCTTCTTAAACCGCTCCGATGCCGTCCGACCGACGACGGCTCCGGTCGACGTGCCGCCGGTGAAGCTGATGGCGCCTACCTCGGGGTGCTCAACAAGCGCCTGGCCGACCTCTCCACCCAGTCCGTGAACCAGGTTGAAGACGCCTGGCGGCAGCCCCACCTCGTGCAAAATTTCTCCCATGGCGGTCGCCGTCATGGGGGTCATCTCGCTTGGCTTGGCCACGATGGTGTTTCCCATCGCTAGCGCGGGCGCTGTCTTCCAGCTCAGCAGGTAAAGGGGCAGGTTCCAGGGTGTGATGAGCCCGACCGTACCGACCGGCCGACGGAGCGTGTAGTTCAGGGCGCCCGGCATCTCATGGAAGCCATCGTGGTGCTGACGAACGGCGGACTCAAAGAAGCGAAAGTTAGCGATCGCGCGGGGGACATCAACACTCGCAGCCAGCCGGTAGGGCTTGCCCGTGTCTCTCGACTCCAGTCCCGCAATCTCCTCGAGCCGGTCCTCGATGAGGTCAGCCACGGCACCCAAGAAGTCCGCCCGTTCCGCAACAGACCACTTCGCCCAGGGCCCCGTCCGGGCCGCCGTCGCGGCCTCGGCCGCCCGAGCCACATCCTCCCCATCCGAGCGAGGAATGGTGCAGAGAACCTCTCCC